>CAMDSS010000218.1 GCA_945907085.1 Cyanobium sp. NIES-981
TGGTCAGTCCAGGGATTCGCTGGGACCATCCAACCCTCTGCGCGCTCCGCCAAGACGGGATCGCGGTCAGGGGTGAACTGGCTGCCGCCTGGGACAGCTGCCAGCAGGTGCCCTGGATTGGCATTACGGGCACCAACGGCAAAACCACCGTGACCCACCTGGTGAGCCACTTGCTGCGCTGCGCGGGGATCGATGCCCCCATGGGCGGCAACGTGGGCCATTCAGCCGCCGAGCTGGTGCTGGAGCGGTTGCAACCTGGCGGCGTGCTGCCGGCCTGGATGGTGGTGGAACTCAGCAGTTACCAAATCGAAGCGGCCCCGGAGCTAGCCCCCCAGATCGGTATTTGGACCACCCTCACCCCCGACCATCTGGAGCGCCACGGCACCCTGGCCAACTACCGCGCCATCAAACGCAGCCTGTTGGAGCGCAGCACGGTGCGGATCCTCAATGGCGACGACCCCGACCTCCGGGCCCACGGCCAAACCTGGGACCACGCCCTTTGGGTCACAGCAGGCCAGCGCGATGGACTCCCCAGCGGGCTCAGGGCCTTCCTCTGGATTGAAGGCAACCAGGTCATGCATCAAGGCCCAGATGGTCCAGCGGCCCTGATGGCCGCTGATGCCCTGGCCATGCCCGGCGCCCACAACCGACAAAACATGCTCCTCGCCGCGGCCGCTGGCCTCCAGGCCGGCCTCAGCGGCAGCCAAATGGAGGCTGGCTTGCGCCAGTTCAGCGGCGTGCCCCACCGGCTCGAGCGGATCTGTGACCACCAGGGGGTGGCCTACGTGAACGACAGCAAAGCCACCAACTACGACGCCGCCGAGGTGGCCCTCAAAGCCCTCGATGGTCCCCTGGTGGTGCTTGCAGGGGGAGCGTCCAAACAGGGCGGTGCCAGCGGCTGGATTCAGGGCTTGATCCACCAGTCCAAGGCCGTGGTGCTCTATGGAGCCGCCCAGGCTGAATTGGCCGGCCTCCTCGCCGATGGGGGGTATCCAGGCCAGGTGACCCGCTGTGAAGGGCTCGCCGAGGCCGTACCCGAGGCCGCAGGGTTGGCAACGGCCTTGGGCTGCAAAGCGGTGCTGCTCTCACCGGCCTGTGCGAGCTTCGACCAATACAGCGATTTCGAAGCCCGCGGCGAGCATTTCCGCCAGCTGGCCCTCAGCCTTTCGGGCCCTCGTTGACATTGGCGGCCAGCTGGAGATAGCCAGCGGCACCAATGCAAACCGCCAACGGTCCGGTGGCAAACAGGCCAACCCCGCAGGCCAAGAAGCCCACCGCACTGATGGCAACGATCACCAGCAGCAGCACGGCCACATCAAACCAATGGGGAGTCACCATGGCCCTGGCTCCAGCCAGGGCATCCAAGAAGGACACCCTCTGGTCGACCAACAGAAAGGCCGAGAACCAATAGGCCACGCTCAAATAGATGCCTGGAAGGCCAAAGGCCAGCAGACCCAGCAGGATTGCAATGGCTGCAAACACATGCAGGCCGAGCAAGTTGAACAGCTGCTTGGTTTCCCGAAAGAGTTGGCCAAATTGGAAGGTTTGTCCCTTGGCCGCCATCAAGGCGCCATTGAGCAGGGCCACACTGCCCACCAAATGCACCACCACCTGCAACAGGAGCAGCAGGCCGTAGGCAATCCCCTGGATCACCTTGGGACCAGGCTCAGCCAGCTTGAGCGCGACGGCTGATGCCGCAAAGGACACCCCGCCAGAAACGATGGTGTAGAGGATCACAAACCCCACCAGCACCAGGGCATTGCGGCAAAAGCCACGCCAGCCCGTTTGGACAATGGCGCCGTAATCCAAACCACTTGCACGCTTGTTCTGCCTATCGCTCAGCATCGGGAGGGGCCAAGGGCCTAGAAAACATCAAATCAAGTGTTGGCAGCCCAGGGTGGGATGTCAACGAACCAAGGCAGATCTGAAACAGAGCGTTCAAAACGGGCCAATCACAGCCTTAACATCGCCCCAACACCCGGTTGCAGCGCGCCCCACCCCATCCCATGGCCTATTGGTTGATGAAAAGCGAGCCCGATGTCTACGGGATCGACCATCTCAAAGCTGAAGGCACCACGCTCTGGGACGGCATTCGCAATTATCAAGCCCGCAACTTCATGCGCAGCATGCAAATTGGCGACCTGGCTTTTTTCTATCACTCCAATACCAAACCCCCGGGAATTGTGGGGATGATGGAAGTGATCGAAACCCAGCTCGTAGATCCGAGCCAATTCGATGCGAAATCGAAGTATTTCGACCCAGCAGTGACCCCCGAAAAACCCCGATGGGATTGTGCGCGCCTGCGCTATCTGCGCCATTTCGACACCCTGCTCAACCTGGATGCGCTCAAGGAGCAGTTCAGCCCTGAGGAGCTTGGTGTGGTGAAACGGGGCAATCGGCTCTCAATCCTGCCGGTGCCAGAAGCCAGTGCCCAGCGATTACTCGCTCTCCTCGAGCCAGCATGACCCTGCTGCGCCCGATCAGCTCCGATCCCATCGCCATTCGTCAGGCCCTCGAGCGCGGCTGGGCCACCTTCGCGAGCTGCCCCTGGGTCTTGATGGGCTTCACCCTCGTGGTGGGCGGGCTCAATTTGCTCAGCCAGGTGCTGTATCGCTACGAAAGTGATCGGTTCATTGGCCTGTTTGGGCGCGTTGATGGCCTGGCCGTCGCCCTGGCAGGCGCAGCCTGGCTGGCCTATGCCCTCAGCAGCCTCTGGCTGGTGGTGGGGCTGATGCGCGGAGCCAAGATGGCCCTTGGGCGCCAGCCCCCCCGGTTTAGCGACCTGGCCCGGTTGGATGCTCGGGCCATGGCCCGCTGCTTTGGCACCTTGGTGCTGATCCTGACGCTCAACGCCCTGATCGTGCGCCTAGCCCAGGCCAGTGCGTTCTTACTCACCTTGATCCAACCCTGGCTCGCCCCCCTGCCCCTGGTGGCGGGTGTGGCCGTGGCGGTGTATCTGGCCGCAGACCAAATCCTTTGCCTGCCCCTCACCCTGATGGGCCAGCTCACGCCCCTGGGGGCCTTCCGCAGTGGCCGGGCCGCCATTGATCCCCACTGGCTCCATGCCCTGGGGTTGACCCTGGTGGTGATCCTGATCCTGCTGGCAGGCTTTTTGGTGCTCCTGGTCGGACTGGTGGCCGCCCTACCAATCACGATCTGCACCCTGGCTGCGGCCTACGAGCAGTTGTTTGAGCTGCCGGATCTCAACCGACCTCGTCCGACCTAAAGCTGCCTTGGCCGGGAAACAGATTGGCCAGATAGCAGCGGGTCACCTCGCGGTTCTGCAACCCGTTCTGCACCAAAAACCCGGCCAGGGCCGCCTGCACCAGACGGTATTGATCCCAGTTGGGATGGCGCTCAATGAAACTGCGCATCGAAGCCAAGAGGGCCTCAGGCACCTCAGCCCGCAAGCTCACCAGCCCCGCTTCTTCTGCCAACTCTGGCCCCAATGTCATCCGTGCTCGGCGCTGTGACACCCAGTTCCCCACATCCCTGCACCGGAGTCAAATCGGCAGAAGACCCATCAAGGTTGTCCCTCCCAGCATGAGATTGCCGGCCAGCGCAGGCATCCATCCCGGCCGCCCAGGCCAGTCCCAAGTCTCTTGGGGCAAGCGCGATGGCTGTCAAGCCAGCCAAGGCAACCGCCAAGCTTTTCCCCAGCCCCCTGCAGCTCGCAGGATCCCAACCCAAAGCCCGGGGAAAACCTGGGGAGAACGGAAACCTCCCCTGGGGGATTTCAAGGCCGCCGCCAACAATCAGCACTGCTGATCGAGGCGAATAGTCAGGCCTGTCTCATGCTGGAACCGCTTTGTTCGCCCCGGGGCAGGCCACCCACCAGCTCCAAATCCTTGAGCTCCCCAAGCTGGGCCAGGGCCACCGCCACCGCCTGACTCGCCGCAGCATCCCAGCCCCCCTCGAGGCCCCGCTGGAGCCCCTCCGGGGTGAGCACAAAGCGGACCTGCCAATCGCGCCGATCGCCTTCGAGCGCCATCCATAGGCCCCCCAGATCAAGCTCCAA
>CAMDSS010000219.1 GCA_945907085.1 Cyanobium sp. NIES-981
GCCCTGCGCGATGCCACCGCCGCCCAGATCCAGGCCATGCCTCTGGAGCAGCTGGCTGGTCGCCAACAGCTGAAGAGGGCTCTGGATCGGCTGTTCAGGGTTTTGTACAGCCTGTACGGAATCGCGCAGGCCATTGCAGCCAGCACGTGTGGGTTCGGCCCCGATTTACGCTCGCCGCATGAGCGCGCCCATCCCCGTTTTCATCGGCTACGACCCGCGCGAGCGGGCCGCCACCAATGTGCTGATCGACAGCCTCTACCAGCACAGCAGCGCCCCGCTGGCGATCACGCCACTGGTCACGCCTCAGCTGGAGGCCCAGGGGCTCTACTGGCGCGCCCGCGACCCCAGGCAAAGCACCGCCTTCTCCTTCAGCCGCTTCCTGGTGCCCCACCTGATGGGCTACCAGGGCTGGGCCATCTTTATGGACTGCGACATGCTCGCCCGCGGCGACATCGCCGCGCTCTGGGCCCTGCGCGACGAACAGATGGCGGTGATGTGCAGGCAGCACGAGCACGTGCCCAGCGAAACGGTGAAGTTTCTGGGGGAAGTGCAGAGCGCCTACCCCAAGAAAAACTGGAGTTCGCTGATGCTGCTCAACTGCAGCCGCTGCACCGCCCTCACCCCGCAATTTGTGAACACCGCCTCGGGCCTGGAGCTGCACCGCTTCCACTGGCTCGAGGGCGATCACGAAATCGGCGCCCTGCCGGAGGGCTGGAACCATCTGGTGGCGGTGCAGGACCCCGCCAAGGCCGAGGGCGCCTCGCTGCTGCACTGGACCCTGGGCGGCCCCTGGTTTCGCGAGCAGCGCACGATGGGTGAGGGGTTGGCGGCCGAGTGGTTCGCCGCCCGCGACGATGCCTTTCGCCTCTGGGACTGATGCCCTTGCCCTGTGTGGTGGCCGTGCCGGCACGGCTGGAATCGAGCCGTCTGCCCGGCAAGGTGCTCGCCGACATCGGCGGCAAACCGATGCTGCAGCGGGTGCTGGAGCGCTGCGCCGCCGCCACGGCTCCCTCTGCGGTGGTGCTCTGCACCGACAGCCAGGACCTGCTCGAACGCGCCCGGCAATGGGGCTTTGCGGCCCTGCTCACCAGCCCGGCGTGTGAATCGGGCAGCGAGCGCATCGCCTCGGTGGCCGAGCAGCTGCTGGCCCGCGCCGGCGGCGGCGACCCCGCCCTCACCCTGATCATCAACGTGCAGGGCGATCAGCCCTTCATTGATCCGGCGGTGATCGATGCGATGGCCGCCGAATTCAGCCGCCGCCAGCCCACGCCGGAGGTGCTCACACCCGTCTACCGGATGGGGGCCGAGAAGGTGCACAACCCCAACGTGGTGAAAACCCTGCTGGCCGCCGATGGCCGCGCCCTCTACTTCTCTCGCTCCGCCCTGCCCCATGTGCGCGGCGTGGACCAGGCCGACTGGCCCGCCCACACCACCTATTGGGGCCACGTGGGCCTCTACGGCTACCGCGCCGATGTGCTGCAGCGCTGGACCGCCCTGCCCCACTCGCCCCTGGAGCACACCGAAAAGCTCGAGCAGCTGCGCCTGATCGAGGCCGGCATCGGCATCGGCAGCTTCCCGGTGGCCGGCGAATCGCTGTCGGTGGACACCGCCGAGCAGCTGGAGGAGGCGCGGGCGATCGCCGCTGTGCTGGAGCGGTGAGCATTCCGCTGCTGTGGATCAACCTCGATCGCGCCCCCCAACGCCGCGCCCGCATGGCCTGGGCGATCCGCCATGGGGGCTGGCAGACGCAACGTCTCCCGGCCGTGGATGGTCAGGATCGCCGCCAGCGGCTGCTGGCCTGGCCAAACCCGCTGCGTGCCGGCACGGCCCTGCCAGGGCTGAGGCGCCTGCAGGAGCCCCAGCCCTGGCGCCGCACCAGCCGAGCCGAGCTGGCCTGCTTAGCCAGCTGGAAGCGGTTGCTGCTGTTGGCAGCAGCAACCCCCAGCCCCTCGGGTTGGCTGCTGCTGATGGAGGACGACCTGGGCGCCTGCCTAGCCGCTCCTGAAGACTGGGCCCACTCCCTCGGCGCGCTAATCGACAGCTGCCCGCCCCACACCCTGGCGATTCAGCTGGCACCGATCAGCGGCGGCGTGCGCCGGGAGCTGCACCAGCGCTGGCTCAGCAGCGGCGGCCGCTGCCTCTGCTGGCCCAAGGAAGAAGTGCGCAGCCATGGCAATGGCGCCGTGCTACTGCAGCAGCGGGCGATTCCCCAGCTAATTGGCCCACTGGAGCGGCTCTGCGCCCAGCGGGCAGCCCAGTGGCACCCCTTGAGCCATCCCTGGCAAATCCGCCCCGTCGCCGACAAGTGGCTGTATGGGGCCCTGCCGGCGGGAAGCTGCCAGGTGGCCACCTACCCGCACTTCTGCCTGGAGGCTACCGATTCCAGCCTGCACCACGAGCACGTGGCGGCCTATCACCGGCCCAGCCGAGAGATCACCCTGGAGCTCTGGCGGCGTGATGGTCGCCACGATCTACTGGCCGCCCAACAGCAGTGGGACAGCATCCAGGCCTGAGGAAGCCAAACCAAGCGGCATAACACCAGCGCCGAGCTCTGGGCCCTGCGCAACGACCGCTACGCCCCGCCGATAGCCGGCTTTGGGATTGAGGCGCCAGCGGCGATCCGATCGATCAAGGCCAACCGCTGCCGCAGGCAGGCTTCGAGCGGATAGCGGTTGACCACGAGGCTGCGGGCCTGCTGCCGCATGGCGGTGAAGCGAGCCGGCGCCTGCAGGGCCTCCAGCAGGCTGGCAGCCAAGGCCTCCGCCCCGCCGAAGGGCACCAGCAGGCCGGTGTGGCCATGGCTGATCACCTCCCGCACCGGGGCTGTGTCGCTGCCAATCACTAAGGCGCCACAGCTCATCGCCTCCAGCAGGCTCCAGCTCAGCACAAACGGGTAGCTCAGATACACATGGGCCGCACTCACCCGATACACATCCCGCAGCACCGCATGGGGCACCGGGCCCAGGGGGTGGATGCGCCGCCAGTCGAGCCGTGGGCCCATTTCCTGCTTGAGGGCGCTGAGCCAGCCAATGCCATCGCTGCGGTGAGCGCCGTAGCTCACCTTGGCGCTGTCGCTACCCACGAGCACCGCCTGGGCGGTGGGGTGGTGGGCCTGCAGCTGCGCCAAGGCCTCGAGAAACACGTGCACGCCCCGGTAGGGCTCAAAGGTGCGGTTCACAAAGGTGACCACCGGATCACCCCGCCGCAACACCAGCCCGCTGGGCAGCTGGGCCTGGGGATCCGGGCTGAGCCAGGCGGTGTCGATGCCGTCGTGGATCACGCTGGTTTTCGCCTGGGCCCAGGCCGGCAGCAGGCTGTGCTGGAAGTGGGTGGGGGTGAGGCCGGCCGTCATCTGCTCCAGGTTGGCGAGCAGATTGGTGTTTTTTACCCGCGCACGCGCCTTTTCCCGCCAGGTTTGGCGGTTGGCGTGGCGATCGGCAAAGTCGTTGTCGGTGCCTGGCACGCCGTGGAAAAACTCCACGTAGTGCAGCTGGGGCACATCGGGCCACACATCGGCGAGAAAGAGCATCTCGCCCCAGCCGGGATGGCCCAGGATCAGA
The DNA here is from genome assembly GCA_945907085.1 of Cyanobium sp. NIES-981. GTDB lineage: Bacteria > Cyanobacteriota > Cyanobacteriia > PCC-6307 > Cyanobiaceae > Cyanobium_A. Next base: position 3,561 of record CAMDSS010000219.1, read on the forward strand.
TCGGGCCGCCAGGGCGCTCCGGTGATTTCCCCGCCTGCCAGCTGGGCCGCCACCGCAGCCACCGCTTCGCCGCGGATCAGCTTGGTTTCCAGCTCTGAGGCCAGGGGAAAGGTGTCGCGGCCGTTGCCCCGCCGCAGCTGATAGGGCAGATAGCGCACGCCTGCCGGGATCTTTTGAGGAGCCCGCGGCCCGCTGATCACCCAGAGCTCATCGCCGCGGGCCCTCAGGGCGGGGATCAGGTGGCTGAACTGGCCGGGAAAGCCCTGGTGGATCAGCAGGATCCGCACAGCTAGCGCTTGACCTTGGCAGCTTTTGTCTTCTGCCCCTTGGCCATGCCGCCCAACACACCTTGCTCCATTCGCATCTGGAACAGATTGAGCTTGATCAAAAAGGCATACATCAAGGTGAGCACCTCGGGCCGATGGGCGGCGCCGATCACCAACTTCTG
>CAMDSS010000220.1 GCA_945907085.1 Cyanobium sp. NIES-981
GCAGCCACAAAAGCCATGCAGCGTCGCTTCCGGCTCAGTGGCCGGATTGATGATGCCTACGGTGAGTGGTTGGCCCGCCATCGCGGCCAATTAGCCCAGGATCCAGCCAGCCAGCAGCGCCGTTCTGCGTTGGAGCGTCAACTCCGATCCCCCCGCGCAGCGGGCGGCCATGCCGCCTCCCCCCAGCCCCTGACCAATCCCGTGAGCCATCCATGAGCGCCTATTCCCTTGGGGCTTTGCTTTACGAAGGCAAGGCCAAGCGCGTGTTCGCCACCGACCAGGCCGATCTGGTGGCGGTGGAATACAAGGACGACGCCACGGCTTTCAACGCCCTCAAGAAAGCCCAGTTGGCGGGCAAGGGAGAGCTGAATTGCCGCATCTCCGCCCTTCTGTTTGAACACCTGGCAGCCCGGGGTGTGCCGACCCATTACCTGGGGGTGGATGGGGCCACCTGGATGTTGGTCAAGCCGGTGAAGGTGATTCCGATCGAGGTCGTGATCCGCAATGTTGCCGCCGGTTCCCTCTGCAAGCAGATGCCCATTGAGCAGGGCACGGTGCTCGAGCCGCCCCTATTGGACCTCTATTACAAGGACGATGCCTATGGGGATCCCCTCCTGACCGAAGCCCGCCTCGAGCGACTGGCCTTGGTCACCCCCGAGCAGCGTCAGGCGATCGAGGCCCTGGCCCGCCAGGTGAATCGGGAGTTGGCCAGCCTGTTTCTGGGCGTTGGGCTGCAACTGGTGGATTTCAAGATTGAGCTGGGCTTCACCGCCTCGGGCGAGTTGGTGGTGGCCGATGAGATCAGCCCTGACACCTGCAGGCTTTGGGATGTCTCCGTGAGCGATGTCCAGCAACGGATCCTCGACAAGGACCGTTTCCGTCAGGATTTGGGGGGTGTTGTGGAGGCCTACGGGGAGGTCTTCAAACGGGTCCAAGGGGTCTGTCCGGAACCCCGGGTCTACGGGTAGGGTCACCGCATTTGCGGCCCGTCCGCTCCGTAACGGTTTCCATGGCTGGATCACTGGGTTTTAAGGCTGCAGCGTTGCCCCTGCTGGGTGCAGCACTGTTGGTCGGTAGCCCGGCTTTAGCCCAAAGTCCCCCCGGCTCCAAGCCAAAACCGGTCGCCAGCCCGATCCCCGCATCGGTGGCCAAGCCGCAAGCGGCGCCAAGCGAGAAGGCCCCTGCCGCCACGAACGGGAAGGCAGCAGCTTCGTCTGCCGAGAAGAAGGTCTTGATTTCCGAGGTGGTGATCGAGGGCCTGGAGGGCCATCCGGAGCGGGAGCGCCTTGAGTTGGCGGCCTATGCCGCCATGGCCACGACCCCAGGTACCCGGGTCACCCGCACTGAGCTGCAAACCGATCTGTCGGCGATCTATGCCAGCGGGTGGTTTTCCGATGTGCGCATCCAGCCCGTGGATGGCCCCCTAGGGGTGCGGGTGGTGGTCACGGTGGTGGCCAATCCGGTGCTCAAAAGCGTCAGCGTCGATCTCGGCAAAGCCAAATTGCCGCCCCAGGTGATCAAGGACGCCTTTGCGCCCGATTACGGCAAGACCCTCAACCTCAACACCCTGCAGCTGCGGATGCAGGAACTGCAGAAGTGGTATGCCGATCAGGGCTATTCCTTGGCCAGGGTGACCGGGCCCAGTCGGGTCAGCCCGAATGGGGATGTGCAGCTTCAGGTGCGCGAAGGCACGGTGGAGGGCGTGGAGGTGCAGTTCATTAACAAAGAGGGCTCCACCACCAACGACAAGGGGCAGCCAATCAAGGGCAAGACCAAGCCCTATGTGGTGACCCGGGAGATTTCCCTCAAGGCCGGTGCAGTCTTTAACCGCCGCACCCTGGAATCAGACATCAAGCGCCTGTACGACACTGGCCTCTTCAGTGACGTCAAGGTGACCCTGAAGCCCGTGGCCAGCGAGCCGGGTCGGGTGGTGGTGGTGTTGGGCATTGTGGAGCAATCCACCGGATCCATCTCTGGAGGCTTGGGCTACAGCCAAAGCCAGGGTGTGTTTGGCCAGATCCAGCTTCAGGATTCAAACCTGACTGGCCGGGCTTGGAATCTCTCCACTAATATTTCCTACGGCCAATATGGAGGCTTGGGTGATATCACCTTTGTGAATCCATGGATCAAGGGAAATAAGTACCGCACGTCCATGCGGACTCGAGTTTTCTTTAGTCGAGAAGTGCCCCAGATTTTCCAAAGTCAAGACAATGGATATTTCTCGACTTTGGTCAATAACAATATTGACGATAATACTGGTAACCAGGCCTCGATTCAGCGCATTGGAGCAAATGTCCAATTTGTTCGCCCACTCAATGGCGGTGACCCGTTCAAGAAGGCTCCTTGGAACGTCATCTTATCTTTTGGGGGCCAAAAAGTCACTCCGATGGATTATTCGGGATCCATTGCGGGGGCTGCAGCTATTTCAGGAAATCCAGATTCAAAAATTTGCCTGGCTTACAGCCCTGATCAGTCAAACTGTGCTACTGAAAACCAGTTATTAAGTTTCAGGGTTGGGACTACGTACAGCACTTTGAATGATCCAAGGAACCCAACCAAGGGCAACTTCTTTACGATTGGAACAGAGCAGTTCGTGTCCGTTGGAGAAAACTCACCCACCTTCAACAGGGTACGTACCAGTTTCACCCATTACATCCCCGTCAACTGGATCAAGTTGTTCAAGGGTTGTCGCCCCAAAGTAGGTGAGACCCCTGATTGCAAACAGGCCCTCGCCTTCCAGGCCAGCGCTGGAACCATGGTGGGGGATGTGCCTCCCTATGAGGCGTTCTGCATCGGTGGCGGTAACTCGGTGCGGGGTTACTACGACTGCGATCTGGGCGTGGGCAAGAGCATGGCGGAAGCCACAATTGAATACCGATTCCCCCTGTTCAAAATTATCAGCGGTGAATTGTTTTTTGACGCTGGTACGACCTTCGGCAGCCAGGCTTCGATCCCAGGCAATCCAGGTGGCCTGCTCGGCAAGCCTGGTGATGGCTATTCGGTGGGCACGGGTTTGATTGTGAATACCCCTGTGGGCCCGTTGCGCCTGGAAGTCGCCACCCAGGACTTCACCAGCACTTACCGCTTCAATTTGGGTGTGGGCTGGAAGTTCTAGTGACCGTTTGGCCTTCGGATTACAGCCAGGCTTGGACCCTGAAGAACCCGGTTGAACGCCGAGGGGTTGCGTTGCACAGTGGAGCCTCCACATCGGTGAGGCTCCAGGCTGCGGCAAAGCCCGGATATTGGGTGGGTTGGCTTGATCAGCCCAGCCTGCCTTTGGTGCAGTTGCATCCAGGCCAGGTGTCAGAGACCCAGCTGTGCACGGCCCTGCGGCTGGAGGCCCAGCGGCTGGCCACGGTGGAGCATCTGTTAGCGGCCTTGGCGGGCACGGGGGTGACCCAGGCGGAGATTCTCGTGGATGGGGAGGAAATTCCGTTGCTGGATGGCTCTGCCCAGCCCTGGGTCGAGGCCATTGGCGAGGCGGAATTGGCTCCGCTCCAGGCCTCCCCCTCACCCCTCACCCTGGAGGCGCCCCTCACCCTTCAGCAGGGATCCAGTTTTGCCACGGTCTTGCCAGCCGATGGCTTGCGGGTGGGGGCCGCGATTGAATTTGCAGACCGGGCCATTGGGCGCCAGCTGTTTTCCCTTGCGCTCACCCCCAAAAGTTTCGTGGAGGAGATTGCCCCAGCCCGCACCTTTGGCCTGCGTTCCCAGGTGGACCAGCTGCGCGCAGCTGGCTTGATCCAAGGGGGCTGTTTGGACAATGCCCTGGTCTGTGATGGCGATCAATGGCTCAATCCCCCCCTGCGATTTAGCGATGAACCCGTGCGCCATAAAATCCTGGACTTGATCGGCGACTTGGCGCTCGTGGGCTTGCCCCGGGCCCATGTGTTTGCCTATCGCGGCTCCCATGGGCTTCACACCTCATTGGCTGCTGTTCTGGCTGGGTTGTCCAGCTCCACCCCCGGTTGAACCCTTGATTGAGCCCCGACTTGAGTCCCAGCC
>CAMDSS010000221.1 GCA_945907085.1 Cyanobium sp. NIES-981
TCCGGCTCTGGCCCCTGGCCCCTGGCTCTGGCGGCAGTGCTGGTGACGGTGTGGTTCACCTTCCTGCCCTCCTTCGGCTTCATCCTGGCCGGCGCACCGCTGGTGGAGGCCTCCAGAGGCGACCTGCGCTTTGGGGCTCCACTGAGCGCCATTACGGCCGTGGTGGTGGGGGTGATCGCCAGCCTGGCGCTGTTTTTCGCTGGGCCGGTGCTCTGGCCCGCCGGCGCCTTCAATCCCTGGGCGGCTCTGGTGGTGGCGGTGGCTCTGTTTGCCCAGCTGCGGCTGCGTTGGAGCGTGCTGCAGGTGATCGGTGCAGCGGCGGCCGTTGGTGCACTGCTGGCAGGGGTCGCGAAGCTCTAAGGCTGATCGCCAGCCAACACAACAAAGCCCGGAGCGTTGGCCCCGGGCATTTGCCTGCTCAGCAGCGCTGCTTTCCCGAGGGGGTCGGGCGCAGCTGCCCTGTCGTTTGCTCGTTGTCCAATCAGGCGATCGACAGCGGTATTCACCGGCGGCAATGGGAGTTCAGGAAGGGAGCTTCACAGCTGTGGCCAGGATGCTGCGGCACCTTCGTCCAGCTGGCCCCAAGTGGCATCCCCCCTGCAGATCCGCCCCTATGAGCCAGCCGACTGGCCAGCGGTGTGGGCGCTGCTGGAGCCGGTGTTCCGCGCAGGGGAAACCTTCCCCCACGACCCAGCCATCACCCAGGGGCAGGCCCAGGTGGCCTGGGTGGAACAGAGCCAGGCGGTGATGGTGGCTATGGATCCGGACGGGGCCGTGGTGGGCACCTACTACCTCAAGCCCAACTCCCTCGCGCTGGGAGCCCATATGGCCAATGCCGGCTACGTGGTGGCTGAGAGCTGCCGCCGCCAGGGAATTGGCAGCCGTCTCTGCCAGCACTCGCTGCAGGCCGCCCGGCGTTTGGGGTTCCGGGCGATGCAGTTCAACCTGGTGGTGAGCACCAACACGGCCGGCATCCTTTGCTGGCAGCGCAATGGCTTTCAGGTCGTTGGCACCCTGCCGGGGGCGTTCCGTCACAGGCAGCTGGGTTACATCGATGCCTTGATTATGTTCCAGGGGCTGGTGGAGGGAGGACCCACCCCATGAAGGTGGTGCCGTTAAGGCAAAAGCAAAAATGTAAATCTCTTCAAGACGATGCAAATACCTTCAAGCTGTTGCAAACCATAAGCAAGCCGATCAATGATACAGCCCAGGGCATGGCCTTGCTTGCATTGCAAGCCAAAAATGCCTCCATCTTTGCCAAAACTGGTGAGACATGGCCGTGTAGCAGAAGCCGAGCTGCGAGTAGCAACAATGCTGGTGTGATCATCAACAAACAATAGGCAAAAAGAACCACGTTCCTCCCCACCAGCGACAACTCCGATGCGGTCAAAATACCGATCGCAGCCAGATACGGGATCATCGAAGCAGCCTCGATCCCGGCTGCCGTCAACGCAAATACGAAGACCGCTCCGATTGGAGCCGAGGGATCGGTCGCATGCCCGCGCATCCGCACTAGAAGACTCGGCCCGTTACGTGTCAATTCTTCTGCGCGGCGAGCAACTCGTCGCTCCTTGCCCGCTTTCGTCCAAGGCTGCATTCGTACACCGACAGTGATTAGTCCAATACCGATAACCAGTTGAGCGATTCTTAGCGGTTGCGAGTTTCCAGCGTCCTGGAATGTATCGAGCAGCGTCGAAGCTCCGAGTAGCAACACTATCCCCAACAGCAGATAGAAGGCGGCTACGGTCCCTAGGAACAGAGCGATCCTCCCTGGAAGCGGACGACCGGGTGCCAGCATCAACGACAGGGGTATAAGCAATGTACCGAAGCTAGTGCTATCTATCAGTGCCAGCAAAGCAAGGGGGGCGAGCAGTTCGACATTCATCGATAGTTGTTTCTTAAAGGATCTGCAAGCGCCTGAGCCATCAAACCCCCATACGAAATAAAATCAATAAAACTGGTTGCATAGCTCGGAGCTACCAGGGTTGGTCCAACCCAGTAGCCAGGAACGGCCGCTCTTTTCGATCACCTGGCGATTATTACTCGGGCTGCTGACCCCAATGTTATCTGAAGCTTCTTTAGGGCACCTCGAAAAATACCGGTTAACTTGGAAGCACCGATTGAGAATCATGTCCTGGCCGGCGTCGGCATTGGCCATTGGTCACGGCAAGGCCGATTTTTCGAGGTGCCCTTTAATTACTGGCGTTAGGTTCTCGACAGCTAGAAGATCGGCCAACGCGACTGCTTGAGGGCATTGACCCGACCAAGGCACAGGCGGCGGCTATAGGGCAGACCTGCGAAATTACAGGATGGTTTGGAGTAATAAAGGATGCATAGAGCTCCCAGGCACCAATTTTCCAGGCATTTGAAACCAGTAATTCAAATCCAACTTCGCAAAGACAGACTGTTTCTCCATCTTTGATGACCCTGCAAACCAGGATGACCTTCTCGTTCTCCGTTAGCTCTTGGGTCGGCGTTAGGTCAGGAGTAAAAGTAAGGTCGGAAAGATCGACCGTATCAGGGCCGTGTATGGTCTGAAGATCAAACGGCTCCGAACTAATTTTTAGCGAGGGTATCTCAAAGACGATCGTGAGGCCATTCATAGCCTCTGGTGCAGAATTGCGGAGCTCTAGACGCTGGATCAGGCGTACGCCACTGAGTTGCTCCGCGAGTGAGAAGGTCTCGGAGCATTTGAGGGCAAGCGATAGGCCCGCTGAAAGAGCCGTCTCCATGTCCACGTCGTCTACTGGTCTCTCTTCATCATGGCACCCGTGCAGTGAGCGTCATGAAGCCGAGTGCACACCTCGGCACTATGCTCCCAGTGGACAATGATTATCTGGAGCTGAACAAGCCTGGATAAGTCAGTAGGCTTTTTGATCTACAAGGCAATAAATATTTGTATTAATTCGTTGAGGACTAAAACGGCCTTCAATGTCACCACCCACTACAGCGATGACCTGAACTACGGCGGAAAGTCATTGAGAGACATGATGATGACACTAACAGTTCATCGTCTCAATGCTCAGGCCGAATTGGCCAGCGATCAAGCTTAAGACTATGACTAGCAACAAGACCCGCGGTCCACATCCATGTCACCGCCAAAGAGGTGTCCAGATTCGGAACCGCAGTTGATCACCCCGTAGCTCTGGCGGTAGCCCTCGTTGACAGAGCGAAAGCCAAAGCGGGGCAGCTTGGTTTCAGCCGGGAAGCTCAGCGAGCCCCCGACGAGGTTGCGGATGGGCAGGCGGCGCAGCAGCTCCCCCTCAGCAAAGGTCTTGAGCACCGCCAGCTGTTCAGCGCGGCGGGCATCTTTCTGCGCCTCGATCAAGGTCAGGCCCAAGGGCACGCTCCCGGGGCCTTGCCCCAGTGACAACAGCAGCTGTTGCCAGGTCGCGTCAGGACGGTCGCTTGGTGGTCTGCTCAGGGCATGGGGTTGGTTGCTGGCGGCGGCCGCAGCTCAGCAGTAGCGCCCTGGCAGAGATGCGGTGCGGAGCACGAGCGCATGTACCGACAGTTCATTGCGGCCAGTCCGCACCAGCCGATTTATCGGTGATGAGCCAGTGCCGCTGAGGTTGCTGCAGGGGCGGTTCTGGGTTGGAGATCAGAGCGGAGCTGGTTTTTCGCTAAACCCGATTGGGATTGCTGCAGGGGCGTGGGCGGATCGATCAGGGCTGCTGAGCTATGGGGTTTTCCCCCGAATTCAATAGATTCCCGCCATAACCGGCGACTTTTCCACAGGCTGAACAATCCAAACCCCGCTGTTTGCACCAGCAGTGCAGCCCCCGCTGTGGAAAAGCCCTCTCCTCTTGACCGGCGGCAGCGGGGGGTTTTGGCCAGCCCAAGAGGAACATCAAGCCGCCAGGAAGGCAGCTCAGGACTTGCTTCTCACGGAGAGACACGGCCTTGTCGGACTGGTTTTGCTGCTTTGACGCCGCTGCGGTGCTCGTGACTTGATGGGTGCACTGCCGTGATGAACGCATGAGCCAAATTCCCGACCATC
>CAMDSS010000222.1 GCA_945907085.1 Cyanobium sp. NIES-981
GAAGCCATGGGAGGGGGCTGCTAGGGGTCTCTATTAAACGTAGGCAATGCCGGCCGAAGTGTCATCTCACGGCTATGTCAGGGTTTCCAGGCTGTAGCTGTTGCAACCTACAACTGGATTGGCTTAATCGCCTTAGGTTTGGCAAAACAAGCCATTCTTGGGCTAACGCCATGACCAGCACCAACCCCCTTGCTAGCAAGGCTCTCTCCACCCTGCTCCAAGGCAAGGTTGCCATTGTGACCGGTGGGAACAGCGGAATTGGTAAATCCATCGTCGAGTATTTGGCCGAGCTGGGGGCCAAGGTGGTGATCGACTACCGCTCCCATCCTGAGGCTACCGAGGCCCTGGAGGAGGAGATTGGTGCCTATGGCGGTTCGAGCTTTGGGGTGCAGGCCGACGTGGCCAAGCTGGAAGACCTCCAGCGGCTTGTTGATACCGCTGTCAGCAAATACGGCAGGCTCGATATCATGGTGAACAATGCCGGCATCGAGACGCGCACGTCGATTCTGGACACCACACCCGATGACTTCGACAAGGTCTTGAACGTCAATCTACGGGGTGTCTTCTTTGCCACCCAATACGCCGCCAAGCAGATGATTGCCCAGGGCAGCGGCGGCCGGATCATCAATATTTCATCGGTGCATGAGGATTGGCCGATGCCCAACAACACGCCCTATTGCGTCGCCAAAGGTGGTGTACGGATGTTGACCCGTACGGCTGGCGTGGAGCTGGCTTCCAAGGGCGTGACGATCGTGAACGTGGGGCCAGGAGCGGTGGCCACCCCAATCAACGACTCGACCATGAACAACCCTGAGCTGCTGGCCAAGCTGAATGCGGCCATCCCGATGGGGCGGATGGCCCAACCCGAGGAGATTGCCAAGGTGGTGGGCTTCTTGGCAAGTGATGCTGCCAGCTATATCACCGCCACCTCGATCTTCGCCGATGGTGGCATCATGCAAAGCAGCCCTGGCCTTTAGGTATCGGTGCGGTTCACGCCAGAACAGATTGGGCGGTTACGCCATCGCCACCGGGGCTATCAGATCACCTTGGCAACGGAGGTGCTCCTGCTCCTTCTGTTGCCCCTGGCCCAAGGGCATCCCTGGTTGTTGTCGGTGATGCTGGTGCTTCTGGCGCTGGTGCTCATCGTGTTCGTGAGCCGCTATTCGCCCCTCCGTCAAACCCGGCCGTTGATCTTTGGGCTGGGGGCTTTGGCCATTGGCCTGGAAATTCTCTGGCATGGGGCCCTCATCCAAGCTCCGCACTTGGGGCGAATGCTGACCGTCCCCCATGTGTTTGCGTGGTTGCTCTTTCTTTCGGTTGGGGTGTTCCGCAAGGTCAAAACCTTGGTTCGAGAACCCTATGTGACTGTTTCGGTGGTGCTCGGTGCCGCCTCGGGCTATCTGCTGATCGGCTTGGCTGGTGGGTTGCTGTTGACGGCCCTTTGGGCCGTCCAGCCCTCGGCCTTCGTGCTGGCTTCTTTGCCCCTTGTTCAGGCTGGCAATTCCATTGATTTGGCGGTGGCCCCGGCCCTGATGGCCGCTTCCTTCACGATGCTCACCACCGTGGGAACCACCGTCCTCGAAACCAGTAACGTGGCCGGCCAAGTGGTGACCACGGTGATCACCATCTTGGGCCAGCTCTATGTGGCGATCTTGATTGCTTTAATTCTGGGTCGCTATCACCGCCGAAGTTCCTAATGGCGACCCTGCAACGACGCCATCGGTTTTACGGCCATCTGTTCCTGTTGTCGCTCGGGGTGATGGTGCTGATTGCCTTCCCCTATCCAGTTCGCCGACTCTCGGTTTTCTGTTCTGAAGTCCTCATCTTGATGCTCACCATTGAGCTGGGGAGGCCATTGCGCCCGCGTCAACACAAGCGTCACTGGTATGACAATTCCTACCGCCTGATTGGACTTTCCGCCTTTAGCTTCCAGTTGCTGTGGTTGCTGAGTCCGGTGAACTGGCGTTCCACCAGTGGCGTGCCTGTTTTGGCTCTGATTGCCATGTTTGTGTTTTGGAGCCTCAAGAGACTCTTGTATTGCCTGTCGTGCGAAAAGGTAATAAGTGCAAAGGTGATTTCCGGCGCAGTGGCGGGATACCTGCTGTTGGGTATTACCGGGGGCTTGTTTTTTTCCGTGCTGGAAACGGTGGCCCCTGGGAGTTTTGTGAGTACGGTTCGGGATCACCAATCTTTGGCATTGCAGGTATTCGCCGCCAATCCGTCCGATGTTTCAACCTGGATGTTAGATCTGTCGAGAATTTATTACTTTGCCTTTGTCAGTCTTACAACCGTTGGCTATGGCGACATTGTGCCAACGACCCCTACGGCCCAAATGGCTAGCGTGGCCCTTAGTATTTCTGGCCCCCTGTATTTGGCCTTGGTGATGGGTCTTTTGATTAGTCGCTATACGATCCAAAGTGAAAATCAACAGGATCAGAATCCCACCGATGGCGATTAACGCCTCATCCCGCAATCGTGGCTGACGCTTGCGTGGGTTCCGGGGCTGGGGCTTCGACTGGAACGAGGCCCACATCCACGTCCAGATGTTGGTTGGGATGGCCGGTGATCAGCATCGATGCCCGCTCCCGGGTGGCGATGGCCCAGAGCCATTTTGAGAGCAGGCTGATGCGGTTTTCGTTCGCTGGCATGAAGGCGAGGTGAGCGAGTCCCCAGAGCAGCCAGCCCACGGCACCCGAGACCCTTAGGCCCCGGAAGTCGGCGACGGCATGCAACGGACCAAGCACGGCCATGCTGCCGAAATCGAACCAGCTAAAGCTTTTGTGGGGTTCCCCTTGGAGGTTGGCGACGATGTCGGCGGCCACCCAACCGCCCATTTGCACGGCGGGACCGGCCATGCCAGGGAGGGGTTTGCCATCGGCGGTGTGGCTATAGGAGCAAAGGTCGCCAATGACGCGAATTTCGGGATGGCCCTGGATGGAAAAATCCGGTTCCACGATCACCCGTCCGCCCTTGTCCACCGGGCAGCCGGTGGCATCGCCCAACACCTTGCCCAGGTGGGAGGCCCTAACCCCCGCTGTCCAGCAGATCGTGGCGGCCTCCAAGGTGTGGCTGCCGTCAGCAGTGTTCACCACCAGCTGGCCTTCGCTGATTTGCTGCACCCGGCCCCCGAGCAGGAGCTGAACACCGGCTTTGTCGAAATAGTTCTGGGCCGCCTTGGAGATGGCCGGATCCATGGCGCGCAACACCCGATCGCCCGGATCCACCAACGTGACCTTGCATTGCTTGGGATCCAACTGTTTGAAATCCCGCTCCAGGCTGTGGCGCATGAGTTCATTGAGGGATCCCGCCAGTTCGCATCCCGTGGGCCCGCCACCAACCACTACTACCGATTGAAGGAAGAGGCGCTTGGCTGGATCGGGTGTTTGTTCGGCTTCCTCAAGGGCGGAAAGGACCCGGCGCCGGATTTCATCGGCGTGTTCCAGGATTTTCATCGGCGGTGCCAGGGCCCGCCATTCCTCATGGCCGAAATAGCTACTCCCTGATCCGGTGGCCAGGATCAGGTGGTCGTAGTGGTAGCGACGCTCGTTGAACACAACCTCTTTAGCTGTGGCATCGATCTCCTGGACTTCGCCCAGGAGCACCTGCACATTGGGTGCCTGGCCCACTAACTGTCGTAGGGGAGAGGCCACATCCCCTTCAGGAACCAACCCTGAAGCCACTTGATAGAGCAAGGGCTGGAAAAGGTTGAAGTTGCGCTTGTCGATCAGGGTGACCCGCACGGGTTTGCCGATCAGCGCATGGCAGGCCTTCAAACCGGCAAAACCACCGCCCACAATCACCACATGGGGGAGGGCCTTCAGGGTTGCCTCCGGTGGATCGAGCTCCAGGAAGAAGCGTTCGCGGGCCATGGCTCAGGAGGCAGTGGGCTCAGGTTATGCAGCTTTGGTTGGGTTGTCTTTGGGCTACGGCTCTGTGCTGGCAAACCGTGACCCTGCTATTAGTGGACGTCTCCATTC
>CAMDSS010000223.1 GCA_945907085.1 Cyanobium sp. NIES-981
CGCGCTGCTTCTGGCCCCCGGAGAGCTCCTTGGGTAGCCGCTCCAGCAGGGGCTCCAGCTCCAGGGTGGCGGCCACCTCCTGAATGCGCCGCCCAATCTGCTCTTCGCGCTTTGAGGGCATCCTTAGGGCCCCAGGCAGGCCCCTGGTGGCGTTGTGCAGGCTGTCTTGCAGCTGCTGGAAGACGGAGCGTGGGCGGCTGCGGCGCAACCCAAAGCCGATGTTGTCCGCCACGCTTAGGTGGGGGTAGAGCGCGTAGCTCTGGAACACCATCGCCACGTCCCGTTGGGCGGGGCGCAGACGGCTCACCGGCCGATCGCCCACATAGATCTCGCCACTACTGGGTTGGTCGAGGCCTGCCAGGAGGCGCAGCAGGGTGCTTTTGCCGCAGCCGGAGGGACCCACCAGTACCAGAAATTCCCCATCGGCAATCTGCAGATCAAGCTGCTGCAGAACCTGTACCGGGGCCCCCTGGGGCCGGCGGGGCGGGAAGGTCTTGCTGACCTGCTGGAAGCGAACCTCGGCCAAACGGGCTCCCAAGAGGGCTCTAGGTGGTCGCAATCCTAAGTTTACTTGTAATGCAATTCATTGATCAGGCCAGGATTGCCGTCAAGGCTGGCCGCGGCGGGGATGGAATCGTGGCGTTTCGCCGCGAGAAATACGTGCCAGCAGGCGGCCCATCCGGTGGGGATGGGGGCCGGGGAGCTGACGTGCTCCTAGTGGCTGACAGCAACCTCCAAACCCTGCTGGACTTCAAGTACAAGCGGATCTTTGAGGCCACCGATGGCCGCCGGGGCGGTCCGAACCGCTGCACCGGAGCCAGTGGCGACCACCTCGTGATCAAGGTGCCCTGCGGCACCGAAGTCCGCGATACCCGCACGGGCATCCTGCTGGGCGACCTCACCAACCAGGGGGATACGTTGTTGGTGGCAGCGGGGGGACGGGGTGGCCTCGGCAATGCCCACTACCTCAGTAACCGCAACCGGGCTCCCGAGAAGTTCACCGAGGGCAAGGAGGGCGAACAGTGGATGCTCCAGTTGGAGCTGAAGCTGCTGGCTGAAGTGGGCATCATCGGCTTGCCCAACGCTGGTAAGAGCACCCTGATTTCGGTGCTGTCGGCCGCGCGCCCCAAAATTGCCGATTACCCCTTCACCACCTTGGTTCCCAACCTGGGTGTGGTGCGCAGGCCCAGTGGGGATGGCACGGTGTTTGCCGATATTCCGGGCCTGATTGCTGGAGCTGCCCAGGGGGCAGGGTTGGGGCCCGATTTTCTGCGCCACATCGAGCGCACCAGGCTGTTGATCCACCTGATCGATGCCAGTAGCCCCGAGGTGCTCGAGGATTTGAAGGTGGTGGAGCGGGAACTGGCCGCCTATGGCCATGGCCTCAATGCCCGTCCGCGGCTGGTCGCCCTCAACAAGATCGAATTGCTCGATCCTGAGGAGTTGGGGGAGTTACGCAATCAAGTGCAGGACCACGTGGGCCTGCCCGTCCATGCGATTTCGGCAGCAGCGTCCCAAAACCTCAAAGGGCTGCTCGATGCGGTGTGGCTCCAGCTTGGGATCCCCGATCTCTAAGACCCCGGGGTTTAGTCGTCGTAGACGCGGCACTCGGGGGCTTCAGGGTTGAGGTCGCAGTAGACCTCCAGGGGTGAGGGGTCGTGGCTGTCCTCGGGATGGTGCTCCTTGTACTCCTTGAGCCCTTGGAGCTCCTCTTCCAGATGGCGAACCTTTGCCATATCGCCAGCGGCCCGGGCCGCCTCGATTTCGGATTGGTCCTTCTGGATGTGCTCGTCGATGTTGTTCATTCGGATACCGGTTGGCTAAGACCGGAGCTCATCGCGGCCCACCCTACGGGTGCCGCCCGCCCTTGGGCCTTTGTGTCCTCTGCTGCTGACCTGGAAGGACTCCATTGGGCCCGTTCAGCCGGAGAGTTCGCTGAGCACCAACCAGCGCTCCTCGCCCGCATCGATTTGGGCACTGAGGCCGGCCAGTTCGGCGGTTAGGCCTTCCAGGGCGGTGTAATCACTGCCCCCGCTGCCCAGCTCCTGCTGCAACGCCGTGCGGCGGGCCTCCCATGCCGGCAGGCTGGCCTCGAGGCTTTCCAGCTCCCGGCTTTCCTTGAAGCTCCGGCGCCTGGCTTGGGAGGGTTTCTGGGTGGCGGGTTTGGAGTTGGCTGGGCTGGGCTGGCTGCTGGTGTCGGCTGTGCTGGTTTTGGTTGGGTTGGGAGCGGGTGTGGGGGCTGGGGCCTGTTTGGTCGCAGCTGCCGGTTTGCTCGTGTTGGCTTCGAGGTAGGCGCTGTAGTTGCCTTCAAAGCGTTGGAGGGTTCCAGCCTCGAAGCTGAACAGCCGATCCACGGTGCGATCCAGGAAGTAGCGGTCGTGGGAGACCACCACCACGCAACCGCGAAAATCTTCGAGGAAGTCCTCGAGCACGCTCAGGGTGTTGACGTCGAGGTCGTTGGTGGGTTCATCCAGCAACAGCACGTTGGGCGCTTCGATCAGGAGCCGGCACAAATGCAGGCGCCGCCGTTCACCGCCGGAGAGCTTGCCCACGGGCTGGTGCTGTTGGGCCGGCGGGAACAGGAAGCGCTCGAGCAGCTGGGAGGCATTCAGTTCCACCCCGTCCACCGTCACGCGGCTGGCGGCATCGGTGACCACGTCGATCACCTTGCGCTCAGGCTTGAGCAACACATCGCTGTGTTGGTCGAAGTAGGCCAGTTTCACGGTGGAACCAAGCTCGAGGCTGCCGCTGGAGGGCTGCCGGAGGCCGGCGATCACCTCCAACAGGCTCGATTTGCCCGCCCCATTGGGGCCAATGATGCCGATCCGATCTTCGGGGCTGAAGTCGTAGCTGAACTGGCGCAGCAGGGTTTTCTGCTCCTCGCCCTCGCCAACGGTGACGCAGAGGTCTTCGGCCGTGATGGCGCGTTTCCCCAGGCGGCGGCTGGCCGTGGCCAGGCTGACCTGACCCTTGGCTTGGCGCAGCGGCGCCTCTTGCATCGCCTCAATCCGCTGGATGCGGGCTTTTTGCTTGGTGCTCCGGGCCTTGGGACCCTTTTTCAGCCATTCCAGTTCCCGTCGCAGGGTGCCCTTGAACTTGGCGGCTGAGGCCGCGGCGGAGGCCTCTTCTTCGGCTTTGTGGCCGAGATAGGTGGCGTAGTTACCTTCGTAATGGCGGGCTTCGCCCCGATCCACCTCCACGATCCGCCGGGTGACCCGATCGAGGAAATAGCGGTCGTGGGTGACAAGCACCAGGGCCCCGCGAAAACGCTCCAGAAAGCTCTGCAGCCACTCCACCCCATGGGCATCGAGGTGGTTGGTGGGTTCATCCAGCAGCAACACATCGGGATCGGCCACCAGGGCAGCGGCCAGGGCCACCCGCTTGCGATAGCCCCCGGAGAGGTCGCCCACCCGCCGCTGACCATCGCTGATGCCAAGCCGCTCCAGCACTTCCTGGCATTGGTGCTCGAGATCCCAGGCATTCAGGGCGTCCATGCGGCCCTGCAGATCGCCCAGCTGGGCCAGGAGGGCGGAATCATGGGGGGCGTCGGCCACGGCTTGGCTGAGCCCCAAGTACTGGCGCATCAGCGTCATTTTTTCGCCACTGCCGGCGAACACCTCCTCGAGAACGGTGCGCTCCTCATCCAACGCGGGTTCCTGGTCCACCAGCACCACCCGGTTTCGCGGCGCACAGCGGCGGGACCCCTCACCCAGGGGCTCTACTCCGGCCAGCACCTTGAGCAGGGTCGATTTACCCGCCCCGTTGGCGCCGATCAGGCCGAGCCGATCCCCCTCGCCGATGTGCAGGGTGAGGTCAGAAAACAGGGTGCGGATGCCGAAGTCCTTGCCCGCACCAACCAGGCTGATCAAACTCAATGGGTGGCCTCCTGTTGGGCCTTGAGGTGGGCAAAAACACTCTTGTCGCCCACATCAGCCGCTGCTGGCATGGGGAACTTGCGCAGACATAA
>CAMDSS010000224.1 GCA_945907085.1 Cyanobium sp. NIES-981
ACCAGCAGCGACCTCTCGGCCGATCTGCTCGATACGGCCTACGGCATGTTGCGGGAGTTTTTCGCCCTGGATCCGGCCAACAAGCAGCGTTTTGTGGCCCCTGGGGCAGGCGGTCAAACCGGCTACACGGGCCTCCTGGTCGAAACCGCGGCCGGCAGCGACCATGCCGATTGGAAGGAGATGCTCAATTGGGGGGAGCCCATCCCCTCCCAGCACCCCCTGAGGCGCCATTACCCCTTGCTCTATCCCGAACAGCTGCTCCCCGAAGAGGTAGTGCCAGGGATCACCTCCGTCTTGGAGACGTTCCACACCGCCATCGCGGATCTCCAGCGCCGGTTCCTCAGAGTCATCGCCCTGGGGATCGGTTGCGCCGAAACCTTCTTCGATGGGATGACCAGCCAAGCCCCCATCCTTACCCGGGCGATCCGTTATCCACCGATGGCCCAGGCCCCCGCCGGCGGGCATGTCTGGGCGGAAGCCCATGGCGATATCAACCTGATCACCGCCTTGCCGCGGGCCACGGCACCGGGGTTGCAAGTGCAGGTGGACGGCCAGTGGGTGGATGCCCTACCACCCGAGGGCCAGGTGATCCTCAACACCGGCATCATGCTGGAGCGGCTCAGCAACGGCCTGATCCCCGTGGGCTGGCATCGGGTCGTGGCCCCAGCAGGATTCCAGGCCGAACGCCTGAGCGTGGTGCAGTTCTGCCATCCCCGCCCCACGACCAGCCTTGCCCCCCTGCCCAGCTGCTGCACCCAGGCCAATCCCCAGCGCTATGGGGGGATCAGTGCGGCCGATGCCCTCGAAGAGGTGCTGTATGCCATCAATCTGCTCGAGCCAAGCTCATGATCCAGGAGCGCCCAGATCCCTGCGCAGGTTGACCAGTGGGGGGGCAAAGATAAAGGTGAGTGGGGCCAAGCATTCGGCCTGGCCATCGAGGGCACTCACCCCTCCGGCCACAAAGTCGATCAGCCGTTGGGCATCGTTGGGTTCCATCGCCCCAGCATCCACAACCACCGTTTTCAGTTCACGCACGTTGTGGACAATCCACTCGGCCTCCTCAAAGCGGGAGGGGTGAAACACCACCACCTCGGGCATGCGGTCGCCAAATGAGCTGTGCATTCAGCCAGCTAGAAGCGGGACATCGCTTTGACCTTGGTCAATTTTTCCTCATCCAGCCCCGCCAATTCATCGACTTGGAGGAGTCCCTCCTTCACCAAGCTTGCAAAGACGAACAAGATTCCGTCAGAACGGAAATCAAAGCGCCCCTCAATCACATGGCGCTGGATGCTGAGGAAGTCGTGGAGTTGCCAGACGGCATCGGCGCTGGTGAGGTCATCAACCTGGGTGCGCACGGCGGCGATCAGGGCCCCAATGGCGCGCTGATAGGCGCTGTCAAAGGCCGTCTTGGCGATGGCCTGTTCTGGTTCCGACCAACCCGAAAGCTTCATTTCCATGGGGGCGACCCTACCTGGCAAAAATCATGGGCGTGGACTTAAGCGTGGGCTGGTCGTGGCGATGGCCTCGACGGGCCATCGGCAACTGGAACCAACACAACTGGGGCGCCTCGTGGTGTTCCAGGTGGTAACCAAAGTGGTAGCAGGCCAATAGGGATAACCATTCTGGCCAATCGAGGCTGGTGGCCTGGTGGGGGTTTGATGCTGGGGTCTGGTTGCGATGGGGCAAATAGGTGCCCACAACAAACAGTTGCAACGAGCTGAGCAGCAGGGGCAGGGTGCAAAAGAGCAGCACGTTCACCATCGAGGTTGCCAACCACCACCTCGCCCCCAGGGCCACCACGCCCCAACCCGCGAGCAGGGCTGCAAATTGGCCATAAGAGAGGTAGCCGCCCATAAAGCGGGCATACCAGCTCCACACCGGGGCTGAACGGTTGCCATGAACATCGGGATCCTGGTCGCCACCGGGAGCCTGGTGGTGCTGGTGGTGGTTCTGGAGGCAACTGCCATAGGGCAGGGCCGCGTAGAGCCCTAGGGCGACGGCACCGATTCGGTCGTTGAGGGCTGGATGGGAAGGCACCAACACCCGGTGCATGGCGTCGTGGCCAATGATGAACAGGCCTGTGTGCAGGAACGTTCTCACCAGAATGGCAACCAACACCAGGGCCGGGTTCAGCCCAGCCAGATCCAACCCAAGGCAGGCCACCAAACTCAGCAGCCAAGCCAAGCCGAGTAAACCTGCAAGGAGGGGGCTGGCGATGTTGGAGCCAGCGGGGGTGTGACCCTCCCCAGCCGCATCAAGGACGGCAGTGATCACCTGGCGAATTTGAGCAGCTCGGCCGGGGAAGCCAGCAGGTCAATCGCCACGAAGTAGATCTTGCCCTCGGGGTTGAGCAGAAAGCGCCAAGCCACATTCATGCCAACCCCGGCACCGAACCAGGGGGTTTGCACCTTGCCGGTCACCTTGATCTGGGTGTATTCATCTTCAGTGGGCTCAGCAAAACCCCTCTCGGGCAGAAGCTGGAGGTTTTGGCAGTCTTCCCGGAAGAACCGCAGGATCGACTCGGTACCCACGATTGGCTTTTGGAACGGCGGCTGCAAAGCTCCATCGGCCAAGAACAGCTCAATCAGCTGGTCAAAGTCATTGGCGTTGAGCAGATCCATATAGCTGTTGACCGTGGGGTTGATCACACCCTCGATAAACACCTTCTTGCGCAGACTTTCGGGGGTCGGAGCGACCACGGGCTCCTGCACCCGTTGCCCTTCCCCCTTGGCGGGGTCGTAGCCCATGTCCACCACGAAGTTACGCAGCAGGGTGATCTGCTGGCCCTGTTCCACGGCCTTCAGGGAGCTCAGCACCGACGACGCGTTGGCGGAGAGCTGGTAGCCCTCGGGGATCGGGGCCACCAAGCCCGCTGCCATCCACTGGCCGAGCTGATACCAGAAACCCAGCTTGATGTTCACCGACCAGCTGGCATAGGTCCTGCCGATCTCCGTGTCGCTGCTGTTGGCCAGCTCACACATGACGTGGCTCTGCTGGGCAAAGCCCATGGCCTTGATCTGGTTTAGGACGTACTCAGCGAACTGCATCCGGGCAGCACCCGGGGCCGCGATCGTGATGGTGGAACCCATCTCGACATAGGCGTACCAGATCAAGGCAAGCTGGTCTTCTGCGCTGAGAAGCCGGAATCGGGCCGTAATGGCGGGGACCACATCGGCCGAGAGGGTGTCCGGAAAAATCTGGGTGGCCTTCTCGAGCGTGAACATCGGGTGGTCCCTTTTGTTAAGGAGTTTGACGGAGCCTAGGATAGGGCAAGCCGAGTCAAACCTCAACATGCTTTAATGCCGCCCCTTTGCGGCATGGGTCTAGGCGCCCTCAACCTCAGGCCTGGAGGGAGCGCCCCCGCCAGGTCCAGCCGCGGCCGGTGAGGGTCTTCACCACCGACACCGGCGCGATGGCGCCAATCACCAGGGCCCCAGCCCAGGCCAGCCACCACCAATCGAGGGGTAGGCGAAAACGGCGGCGACTCCAAAGCCGGATGGCGAATTGCAGGCCAATCCCGCTGAGCGCAACGGCCAGCGGAGCCCAAGTCAGTAGTGGTGTCGCAAGGGATGGGTTCGCAAGAGAAAGCGGTGAACCCTGATTAACAGCCAACAGCAGCCCCACGGGCAGCAACAGCCAGGGAACGGCAAACAACTGCACCACCAAACCCCCAGCCCCGAGGGCTTTGATCACATCGCGATCCAGGCCCAAAAACCAGTTCTTGCTCCAGCCCTCCCACAGGGCCTGGACATTGGGATACATCTGCAGGGTGAGCTGATCGAGGGCCAGCAAGTAGCGCAAGCGCAGGCCCCGCCCCTTGATCGCCCGGGCCAGGGCCAGGTCTTCCACCACCTCGGCTGCCACGGCGCCATGGCCGCCCACCACCAGGTAACTGCTGCGGCGAAACAACATGAACGGCCCCGCCGCAAAAGCCAAGGGATCGGCCGGATCAT
>CAMDSS010000225.1 GCA_945907085.1 Cyanobium sp. NIES-981
AAATCCTCCGGATTGACCAGGATCGTCTGGCGGTGCGGCATGCCCCGATAGCTGTCGCCCTGCTTGTAGACCACCGTGTTGTGCTGGCCGTAGCTGCGGGCGGTGATCAGGTTCAGCACCAGGCCCTGCTCGCCGACGGCCAGCCCGCCGAAATGATCCGCATCCGGCAATCGGAGCTCAGGCAGCGGCGTGACCGCCAGCTGGGCCCGGCCAGTGGCGGTGGCGAAACGGGGCTCCTGGAACACCCGGCCGGCCACCTCGAATTCCTTCTTGCTGGCGTCAATCTCGGCGATCGCGGCGTAACCGGGCACGGTGCGGGCGATGAGCTCGCGCACATACACGGGATCCTGCAGCCGCCGCCAATCGATCGGCTCGATGCCGTGCAGGCGGTGGGCCAGCTCGGCCAGGAACTCCACCTCGCTGATCAGCTGGCCGCTGCCCAGGTGGGTGCTGCCGGGCTCGTTGATTCGCACCCAATTATTGCCCGATTCCACCGTGGTGCGGTGGGGGGTTTCGAAACGGTTGAACACCGGCAGCAGCAGGGTCTGGCGCGCCGCCAGGCCGTGGAAGTGGCCGGTGTTGGGCTTGGTGGCCAAGTAGATAATCGTGTCTATGCGGCCGAGGGCGGCCTGGGCCTGGCGGCTGTCGGGGTTGGCGCCGTACAGGTTGCCGCCCAGACAGAGCAGGGAATCGACGGCGCCGGCAGCGGCCGCCTCGATCAGGGCGCGGGTGTCGTAGCCCCGGGTGGGGCTGAGGGGCCGGCCGAGCAGCTGCTCGAGCGCCAGCCGCATCGGCTCGCGCAAATTCACCGTCACCCCCATCGAGCCGAAGCCCTGCACGTTGGAGTGCCCGCGGATCGGCATCGTCCCCGCCCCCGGCCGGGCCACGTTGCCCGTGAGCACAGCCGTGTTAGCGATCGCCTGCACGTTGGCGGTGCCGTTGGCGTGGTGGGTGATGCCCATCGCCCAGGCGAACACCACCGCCTTGCACGCAGCCAGCCGGGTAGCGGTGTGCTCCAGCTCCTCGCGGCTGAGGCCGCAGCAGCCCGTAATCGCCTCCCAGCTGGTGGTCTCGATCTGCTCGATCAGGGCCTGCCAACCATCGGCATGGGCCTTCACGAAGTCGAGGGCGATGGCGCCACGCTCCAGCAGGGCCTTCTGCAGCCCCAAAAACACGGCGGTGTCGGAGCCTGGAATCGGCTGCAGGAACAGCGAAGCGATCTCACTGCCCCCGCCGAGCATCGAGCGGATCGGGAAGGCGGGCGAGCCGAACTTGAGCAGCCCCGCCTCCAGCACCGGATTAATCACGATCACCGTGCCGCCGCGCTCGCGCAGGCGGATCAGCTCGTTCATCAGCCGCGGATGGTTTGCCGGCGCATTGGAGCCCACCAACACCACTCCATCGGCTTGCTGGAGGCTCTCGAGGCTCACCATCGAGGTGCCGCTGCCAAACACCCGGCCTAGGCCGATGCTGGAGGGGGCATGGCAGAGGTCAGAGCAGTCGGCCAGGTTGTTGGAGCCGAGAGCCCGCAGCAGCAGTTGCAGCAGGTAGGCGGCCTCATTGGAGGAGCGCCCGGAGCTGTAAGAAGCAACCCGCTCCGGCGACGGCCTAGCGAAGGCCGCGGCGCTGAGGTCTTGCACTTCTTCCCAGCCGATCGGCTCGTAGTTGTCGCTGCCGGCTCGCTGAATCAGGGGTCGATCGAGCCGGCCCAGCTGGTCGCATTCGGCGGAGCTGAGCTGCTGCAGCCCGGCCAGGCTGCGGCCGGCAAACACCTCCGCTGGCACCGCGGACTGCAGTTCCGCTCCGATCGCCTCCACACTCTTGAGGCAGCGCTGCAGCCGCTCACCCAGTTCATCGCGAAAGCCACCGTTCTGGCCGCCCGTGCCCCAGGCGCAACTCAGGCAGGCGCTTTTGTGGTTGAGGGTCTGCCAAAGCCGCAACCCCGTTGGTGAGAGGGTGGCGCGGGCCCAGCCGTCGATCAGGGGCCAGCCGCCCCCGCTGGCGGCGTC
This sequence comes from Cyanobium sp. NIES-981, assembly GCA_945907085.1. Classification (GTDB taxonomy): domain Bacteria; phylum Cyanobacteriota; class Cyanobacteriia; order PCC-6307; family Cyanobiaceae; genus Cyanobium_A. The sequence continues at coordinate 2,010 of CAMDSS010000225.1, forward strand.
TTCTGGGGCCGGTGGCTCAGACGATGCCTTTGACTGGAAAGCGGCTGGCGAACCAGATTGCTCAGGCGCCATGGCTGCTATGCCGGTGTTTTTCAGAGCCTAGGGGTATGGCAAGGTCGCTCTTTATGAATCGCAGCCCAGCCAACGCAGCAAGCAGCGCCCGAAACCCCGAGTGGTAAGTGGGGCTGGGCTGTAGCTATAGCGTTGCGGCCATGGCCAGCGCCACTAACCATCCCAAAACCGTAGCCAGCCGCGTCCCCCCAAACGACCGACTGGGCCGGCCACTTGGGGTGCTGCGGCTGTCGCTCACGGCCCGCTGCAACCTGGCCTGCCCCTACTGCCTGCCGGATGGCAAGGAGCCACCGGGCCTGCTGACGCTGAAGCAGCGGCTGGGGGTGATCGGGGCGGCGGTGAACCTGGGAGCCCGCAGCCTGCGGCTTACCGGCGGAGAGCCGCTGCTGCACGGGGGCTTGGAGGAGCTGATCGCCGCTGTGCAGCCCCTGCGCGCCACATACCCGGAGCGTCCCGGCCTGGGGGAGATCGCTCTCACCAGCAATGGCCTTTTACTAACCGCTGAGCGAGCCCAGCAGCTACGCGCCGCAGGCCTCGACCGGATCACCCTCAGCCTGGATGGCACCACGGCTGGGTCGGTTGCCCGCATGGCTGGCCTAGCCGATGCCGCCGCCGGTGAGCGGGCCTTGGCGGCGGTGCTGGCGGCGATCGAGCACGCCAGCACCGCCGGCTTTGATCCCGCCCGCGGCGCCCTCAAGCTCAACGCTGTGATTCAGCGCGGCGCCAACAACGATCAAGTTCTGCCCCTGGCGGCTCTGGCCCGGGAGCGGGGGCTGGAGCTGCGGCTGATTGAGTTCATGGACGTGGGCAGCCGCAACGGCTGGCAGTACGAGGCGGTGTTGAGCGCCGCCGAGATGCTGGAGCAAATTGGCAGCAGCTGGCCGCTTGAGCCGCTGGGCCGCACCGCCCACGGCACCGCCAGCCGCTGGCGCTACCGGGATGGGGGCGGCAGCCTGGCTGTGGTGGCATCGGTGAGCGCACCTTTCTGCGGGGACTGCAACCGTCTGCGGGTTACCGCAGATGGCGTCGCCTACACCTGCCTTTTTGCCGCCCCGGGCAGCGGCTTGGATCTCAAACCATGGCTGAAGGAGGAGTCAGACGCCGCAGAACTCGAGCTAGCCATGGCCGCCCTCTGGAATCAACGAAGCGACCGCTATAGCGAAGAGCGCAACACTGCAAAATCTGCCAACAGCACACACGCCGAGATGGCCTACCTAGGGGGCTGAATGGATAACCAAACAGCATCAGCCTCGCCAAGTGGGCATACCTCCAGCCATGAAAGTGCCCCGATGGCGCCATAGGGCCTCAGGAGTCACAGTGATGTGGTTGGCGGCTGCCAACTCAGCGGCCTCCTGGGTAGACCGGGTGGTCAGCAAAGCGGCAGTAAATGCAGGATCGCGCCGCGCCAGCTCTTTGAGATCGTGCAGAGCAGCCGTAGATTGCGCTTGGCAGGTAGTCATCTCACTTTCCTCAACTATCTGTATTCAGGCTAAGAAGCCTTATTGAGTTCAGAGGTGAGTAAAAACACCCGTCTTGTCTGACATCTAAGGACAAGGCTCATACCTCCCGCAACCGCGGCAGGAGCTGCACCAGATTGCAAGGGCGGGTATCTGCATTGAGCTGGGCAGCAATCAGCCGGTCCCAGGCTGTCTGCACCGCATCGAGGGAACCCGGCAGCACAAAAATCACGGTGCCATTAGCCACCCCCGCCAGGCAGCGGCTCTGCAGGCTGCTGGTGCCAATCGTTTCAAAGGAGAGCACCCGAAACAACTCACCAAAACCATCGATCGTCTTATCGAGCAGGGGTGCCACCGCCTCCGGGGTGCCATCCCGGCCGGTGAGCCCGGTGCCGCCACTGCTGA
>CAMDSS010000226.1 GCA_945907085.1 Cyanobium sp. NIES-981
GCAGCGCCCGTTCAAATCCCTTCGGGGAGAGGTTGTAATCGCCCCGCTGCGAATCTTTGTCGCCATGGCGAATCAAAATCACCTGGGCCGGCGTTGCATGGGCCCAGGCCCCGGTTAACACCAGGCTGCAGGTGGCAACACCGTTCAAGAGCCAACGCCAGCCGGGGGTCACGGGAGGAGGTTCCGGGTCAAGACCGAAACCTTAAGGCAAAAAATCCAACCCCCAAACCCGAAACAAAAAGCCCCAAGCACCCACCACCTTGGCTCTTAGAACTTGCTGAGTTCCCGCCGGTTTTGCATCACCACGGGCCTCCGTTGTTTGCTCTGGGTCGGTGCGGCCTGAGAGCTCGTGATCGCCCGTGATGGCTGCTTCTCGCACCGTTGGTCCTTCAGGCCCAGAACGATCAGCGCGATAGCGAGGAGGGAGATGGCCAGGGCGTTGGCGTAGGGAGCCATGACGTGATTGAGGAATCCCAAGACGGCATGGGATCAGCTGTCCTGGGATAGTGAATTTAGATCGCTTCCCCAGTCTTGAGGGTTTGTTGCTCGAGCCAGACGCTCGCCAAGTTCGAGAGGGACCGTCCTTGGTAATCGCTTTCTTGCAACAACGCTGCGTAGACCCGGTAGGGCACGGTGATGGTGACCCGCTGGGGTTTTCGCGTGCTGTAGTTCACAGCAGATAACACGGCTTTGATTGGGGCAACATTGAGGCGTTCAACTGGCACGAAATTGCTCAGATCTGTAGCGATAGTGTCCCACATATGCGTCTATGCGCAATGCCTGAAAAATATTGCAGGGCCTGGGATTTGGCTGCAGACTGCTGCATTGCAGCGCCTAAATTCATGCACATAGATTTGGTTAATTTCGTATATCTGAGTGTCCAACTTGCTTTTTGCTTTTTTGTGCACAGATTGTGCTTGTCGCTGATCGTGGGCGTAGATGCTGCAGATCAGCTACGGGCGCGATAACTGCATTGGGAAAAAGAGTGAGGGCAGGTGAGGTGCCTGCCCTACCCGCCGTGCCGTGAGGCATCTGGTCGGGAACCGCCAAGTCCACCAACGAGGGCGGGGCTGGGAGGTAGTTCCACCATGGCGGCATCGCCACAACCGACGGCCTGATTCAGCGCATCAGCAGCACCAGGTTTTGGAGGGGGCCTCCATGTCACGGTCGCCTTCGCGATTCTCCGCAGCAACGGTGTTTCGCTTGGAAAGCTTGATTTTTTGATGGGAGATAGGACCTCAGCGAGCTGAAGCTGAGGGCTGCAGCGTTTGTGCGGGGCCCTGGACCACCCCATCTGGGCGGCTCCAGGCTGGGGGAGTTCAGGAACGTGGGTGACGCTCGTGCCGCTACGTAGACGATCTGTCGATTTAGATCTGTTGTCGCTCAGATGGATGTCCTTTGGGCGTGGGAAGGTCTCCGATCCCAGTCCAGGGCCAGTTGTGGGAGATCCAGCTCAGCGGTGCCCGCCCCAGGAGCGTTAGGCCTGATGATGGGGTAATGGGCGCATCTTTCGGCAACCGTCGCATCGCTTTGGCCCTGGTGGCCCTGGTGGGAAGTGTGGTGGCGCTGCATGTGCATGCGGTCCGGGTGCATGGCATCCAGCCCACGCGCACCACAGGAGGGCCGGCCAGGTCAACTCCGTCGGGGTTGAAACGTCAGGCTGGGCAGGACGCAAACCAAGGGACCCAGAACAGCCGCCTCAACCGCATCAACCGCCTGACCCTTGGCCGCTAGACGCGTGCCTTAGATCCGCCGCATGGCGCCATGGACCTGCTTGATCCCATCAGAGTGCGGGAAAGCGCTACTGCCCCGATGCGAATTCCCCATGAACACGCATCGCTGGAGGCTCTTGCGGGGCGCCTGTCCAATGAGATTTCACCAATCGGGCTCCAATACCTATCCGAGCGGTTGGCTGAGCACGCGGAGCGGAGGCTCTGTGTCACGAGAATCGAACATCAGTGGCTGGCTACCAGCCGAACCCTCAGTGATGCCCAGAGATATTGAGGGATTGCGCTTCTAACCATTAGCTTGCCAGGCTCAAGGGCGCCGCGCCGTGCCGAGGGCCTAGCCAATCAGGGTTCCTGCAGAGCCACCAACGCCAACGAGCTGTTTGTTGTTGCGATGGCCTGTTAGTTGCTACCTGAAGCGTCCAGCCATGTTTTGAGCTCTTCGAGGCTCTGTACGCCAACCAGTCTGGATTTGTCTTTCATGACCCAGGTGGGATAGGCCTTGATCTCTGCTGCTTTGCAGCGTTGGCGTCCGGCTTCGGTTTTGTCGCACTCCACATAGGGAAGGGTCGTGGCGCCTGCCTCGCCGAACAACTCCTTTTGTTTGTGGCAGGCCGGACACCACCAGGCTCCGTAGAAGAGGGCGCCTTTGGCTTTGAGTTCAAGGCTGAGGGCCTTCTGCCCAGGGTTGGAAGGGGGAAGGGGATTGGTCGGGATGGCCCCGTGGCCCCCAGGTGCCTCCTGGGCAACGGCAGCGCTGCGAGCCCCATTGCTTCCGCCGGTGCTGACAACGCTCAGTAACACCGTGCTGAGGGCAATCAGGAGGCCGGAGCGCAGGGAGCCAATTGGTGCCATGGGTGCTGAAAAACCACTTTGACCGTAGGGGGATTTCCAGGCTGGTCAGGGAATTGTCCGCAAACCGCCTTCGGGTTCTGTCGTTCGGGCTTCCGCCCTATGACCACGCTGCAAAGCAGCCCATGAACCTGAGAAAGTAGGACCAAGCCGTGCCCAGGGAAACGATGAGCGCCAACGGCTACCGCGATTACTTCAAGGTGCTGGGCGTTGATCGCGGAGCCGACAACGACACCATCAAGCGGGCTTTTCGCAAGCTGGCCCGCCAGCACCACCCGGATGTGAACCCCGGCGATGCGGGGGCCGAAGCCAAGTTCAAGGAGGTGAGCGAGGCCTATGAGGTGCTCTCCGATCCCGACAAGCGCGCCCGCTATGAGCAATTCGGCCAGTACTGGAATCAGGCTGGCCGCTCTGGCGGCACGGATGGGGATAGCGCCAATTACGGCAATTTCGACGACTTCATCAACGACCTCCTGGGCCGGATGGGTGGGGGCGGTGCTGGCTTTGGCGGGCCTGGGAGTTACGGGGCGCCAAGTGGCTTTGGTGGATTTGGTTCGGGTTTTCCCGGAGGGCGACAAACGGCGGTGAATCTCGATGCTGAGGCCACGATCAGCCTCAGCTTTGCCGATGCCTTCCATGGTTGCGAACGCACCCTGGCTGTGAACGACGAGCGGGTGCAGGTGCGCATACCCCCTGGGGTTAAAAGCGGCAGCCGCCTGCGCCTGAAGGGCAAGGGCAATCTGCAGCCGGGTACGGGGCGCCGCGGCGATCTGTATCTCAACCTGCAATTGCAGGATCACCCCGTTTGGAAGCTGGATGGCGACCAGCTGCGCGCCGACCTCCCCCTGGCCTTCGATGAAGTGGCCCTTGGCGGTGAGGTGCGGGTGGCGACCCCGGATGGGGTGGCCTCGGTGCAGGTGCCAGCAGGCATGCCCCTGGGCAGGAGCTTGCGCTTAAAGGGCAAGGGCTGGCCGCTGAAGGGGGGCAGGGGCGATTTGTTGCTCACTCCGGTGATCAAGATCCCCGATGTGCTCAGCGACCAGGAACGCCAACTCCTTGAGCAATGGCGCAGCGTGCGCAGCCAGGATCCCCGCGCCGGTTGGATGGACGCTGCGCGGCTGTAGTGCCCCTTTGCCTAGCAAGGCCTGAGGGGGGCACTGCCTAGGATTCAGCCAGCTTTTCAGCAGTTATGGAGCTCTCGTACCGCCCCCGTCGTTTGCGCCGCACCCCGGCGTTACGCGCGATGGTGCGCGAGAACCAGCTCACCCCCGCTGATTTCATCTATCCCCTCTTTGTCCATGAGGGGGTCACCAACGAGCCCATTGGGGCCATGCCCGG
>CAMDSS010000227.1 GCA_945907085.1 Cyanobium sp. NIES-981
GGTGATTTTGGCGCCGGGCGACACGGTGACGCTCACCCTCGTTGGCGGAGCGATTGCGGTGCAGCGGGAAGGTCAGGCCCCTGGAGGCCAGGGCAGTGCCTCAGCGCAAGTCAGTGCCTCAGCGCAAGTCATGGGATCGGGCCAAACCATCTGGCTGGAACCGTTGGCCAGTGGCCTTGCCTTGGGAAATAGCAAGCCATTCGGGGATTTTCAGCTGAAGCAACGCAGTTACCGCGGCCGGCTGCAGGTGGCGGTCAACGGATCCGCGTTGCAGGCCATTAATTACGTAGATCTCGAGAGCTATTTGCCCAGCGTGGTGGGCAGCGAAATGCCCGCCAGCTGGCCCCAGGCAGCCCTTCGGGCCCAGGCCGTGGCCGCCCGCACCTATGCCCTGCGCCAGCGATCGGCCAGCCAGCCCTTCGATGTCAAGGCCACCGTGGCGAGCCAGGTGTACAAGGGCGTGGAGGCCGAAACCCCCTCGACCCGCGAAGCGGTGGCGAGCACCCGGGGCGAGGTGCTGATGTACGGCGGCAACCTGGTGAACGCGGTGTTCCACAGCAGCAGCGGCGGCAGCACCGAAAACAGCGGCGATTTGTGGATCCAGCAGCTGCCCTATCTGGTGAGCGTGCCGGACGTGGACCAGGACAGCCCCGTGTCCCGCTGGCAGCAACGGCTCGAACCCCTCGCCTTGACCAAGGCGTTTGGTGAAATCGGCGGAGCTAACCGCATCGAGATTCTTTCCACCACAAGCTCGGGCCGGGTTCGCCAGGCCCGGGTGATGGGCCCCAGCGGAACCCTGGTGCTCACAGGAGCTGAGTTGCGCAGCCGGTTGGGGTTACGCAGCACTCTGGTGCGCTTTGAGCTGGTGGGCCCTGACGTGGCCTCGAGCCAGCTCCCTCCCTCCGGCCCACCGATCCTGCCCCCGCTGGCTGGATCGACAGCCCCCTTGCCCGATGCCCCGGCCCAGGCGCCCATCCAGGTGCCCCAGCCCACCCTGCTGGCCGTGGGCAGGGGATTTGGCCACGGCGTGGGCATGAGCCAATGGGGGGCCTACGCCCTGGCCCAACGGGGCGAGGGCTATCCCGAGATCCTGCGCTACTACTTCCGGGGCACCGATCTGCGCCCCTACAACGCTCCTTGAACACCCATTACAAGGGCTGGAAACTGGTGGCCTGCGCCGATGGGGCTGCGGTCGCAGAGCACGTGGCGGCCTGCCTGCTGGGCGAGCGTCAGCGCTGGCCCGACCAGCCCCTGGGCCTGGCCACGGGCCGCACCATGGAGCCGGTCTATGGGGCCCTGGTCAAGGCGGTGCATGCTCTGCCGGTGGTGGAGCAACAGCGGCTGCGCCAGCATTGGTTGAGTTTCAACCTCGATGAATACGTGGGCCTCGCGCCCGGTGATGCCGGATCCTTTGCGGCCTTTATGGCCCGCCATCTGCAACAGCCCTTGGCCCTCGGGATGGATCAGGTGCGCCTGCCCGCAGGCTTGGCGAGCGATCCAGGGGCCGAAGCCAAGCGCTATGCCACGGATCTTGCCCGTTGTGGAGGGCTGGGATTGCAGCTTTTGGGGCTGGGTCTGAATGGCCATGTGGGCTTCAACGAGCCCCCCTGCCTGGCTACGGCCCCCTGCCGTTGCCTGGAGCTGAGCACCGCCACCCGCGAGCAAAACGCCGCCGCCTTTGGCGTTGATGCCAGGGCCGTGCCGGAGCGGGCCATCACCCTGGGGCTGGCGGAGATCTTGGCTGCCCAAAGGCTGCTGTTGGTGGTGACGGGGGCCGCCAAGGCAGGGATCCTGGCCCGGTTGCTAGCGGAGCGGCCCAGCCCTGAACTGCCCGCTAGCTGGCTGCAGGGCCACCCCAGCCTCACCCTGGTGGCCGATCAAGCGGCCTTGGGCGAATGCGGGGCCATCGATCCATGCCTCAGCTAAGCCCGGTGCTGCCCCCATGACCACCTCCCAACTCCAGCTCACCACCCTCGACGGCTGCGGCCTAGCCATCGGCGGCTACCCGCGTTTTCGCTACGACGCCCGTGGTGGAACGGGCCTGGCCACCCTCGGCCCCTTGGGCGGCGATGGTTTCCAGAGCGTGCGGTTTGAGACGAGCTCCCTGCGGATTCCTGATCTGGAGTTCCGCACCACCCGGGTGTTGGGCTTGTCCCTGCCGCCGGGGCTGCGCATCGCCATCGTTCCCGAGCGGCTCGAGGGCAGCCTCAACGCCAGCAGCGGTGCGGTTCGCCTGCACTTTCGTGCCCGCTTCTTCTTTCGGGTGGGCCGTCTCTACCGGGCCCCGGCCCTGGTGGTGGAGACCGAACTCACCACCGGTGGCGTAGACAGCCGCCGCCATCGGGTGGAGGGCGAAACCCTCGACGGGCAGGGGAACGCCCTGTTGGTGGGGGTCGCCCGGGTGCCGCCCAGCGGCGAAGGCTGGTTCGATCGCTTCCTGGGTCTGCCCGATGAGGCCCTGGCCCTGCTGCGCTGCCGTTTTCATAATCTGGAGCCCACGCCTCCCCGCTGAACCCCCAGCTGAACCCTCCCATGCGTTCCCTGCCGCTGAAGCTCGGCCCCGGCAGCGACCTGCGCCGCAGCCTGGAGCAGCTGGCGATCGAGCAGGGTGCCTCCGGATTCGTGCTGGGTGTGGTGGGGAACCTCTCCCGGGCCGCTTTCCAGTGCGCCGGCCGCTCCGGGCCCACCATCCTTGAGGGGGATCTGGAGATCATCACCCTGCAGGGCACCGTGGCGCCCGGCGGGGTCCACCTACATCTGAGCCTTTCTGATAGCGATTGCCAGGTGTGGGGCGGTCACCTGGAGCCCGGCACCCTGGTGCTCAAGGGGGCCGATCTGCTGGTGGGCTTCCTGCCGGATAGCCAGCCGGCTGCCCCGGACCAACCCGCGGTGGAGGTGGCGGTGTTATCCGGTTGCCCCTGGTCGAAACGGGCCCTGCGCATGCTGCGCACCCTCGGCATCCCCCATCAGGTCACCACCATCAGCGGCGATGCCGAGCGCCGGGCCCTGGAGCAACGCACCGGAAGCGGCTCGCTGCCCCAGGTGTTCATCGAGGGCCAGTGCATCGGCGGCTACGACGATCTCGCCGAGCTCCAGGGGCGCGGCGGGCTGGAGCGGCTGCGGCAGCCCTAGGTTTTCGGCCATGCCGATCATCCGCGCCGAGGGGCTCACCAAGACCTACCGGGTGGCCGACAAGCAACCGGGTCTGCGCGGCACCCTGCGCCACTTCTTCGCCCGCCGCAGCCGGGAGGTGCCGGCGGTGAAGGACGTGAGCTTTTCGATTGAAGCGGGCGAAATCGTGGGCTTCCTCGGCCCCAATGGCGCCGGCAAGACCACCACCCTAAAGATGCTCAGCGGCCTGATTCACCCCACCGCCGGCACGGTGGAGGTGGCGGGCCATGTGCCCTACCGCCGCCAGGGCAACTTCCTGCGCAGCATCTCCCTGGTGATGGGCCAGAAGCAGCAGCTGATCTGGGACCTACCCCCCCTGGATTCCCTGCGGGTCAATGCCGCCGTCTATGGCCTCGACGACGCTGGAGCCAAGCGGCGCATCACCGAGCTGGCCGAGATGCTCGAACTGGGGGATGAACTCAGCAGGCCGGTACGCAAGCTGTCGCTCGGGGAGCGCATGAAGGCGGAGCTGCTGGCGGCCCTGCTGCATCGCCCGTCCGTGCTGTTTCTCGATGAACCCACCCTCGGCCTCGATGTGAACGCCCAGGCCCGAGTGCGGGATTTCCTTGCCGACATCAACCGGCGCACCGGCACCACCGTGCTGCTCACCAGCCATTACATGGGGGACATCACCGCCCTCTGCCCGCGGGTGCTGCTGATTCACCAGGGCCACCTGTTCCACGACGGCCCCCTCGACGAGCTCACCGAACGGCTCGCCCCCTGCCGCGAAGT
>CAMDSS010000228.1 GCA_945907085.1 Cyanobium sp. NIES-981
CTTGGCGTAGAGGCCGGCGTAGAAGTTGATGTCCCGTTGCTTGATCTTGCTGGCATTACCGGCAGCCCAGAACTGCTGGTAACGGTCCAGGCACACCTGCTTCATGTACTGACGGGCAGGCTTGTTGAAGTGGCGGGGATCGAAGTTCGCGGGATCCTTAAAGGAGGCTTCCCGCACGGCGGCGGTGAAGGCCAGGCGGTTATCGGTGTCGATGTTCACCTTGCGCACGCCATTGCGGATGCCTTCCTGGATTTCCTCGACGGGTACGCCGTAGGTCTCGGGGATGGCACCGCCGTACTTGTTGATCATGTCCAGCCATTCCTGGGGAACGGAGCTGGAGCCGTGCATCACCAGGTGGGTGTTGGGGATGGCTTTGTGTATTTCAGCAATGCGGCTGATGGCCAGCACTTCACCGGTGGGCTTGCGGGTGAACTTGTAGGCGCCGTGGCTGGTGCCGATGGCGATGGCCAGGGCATCGACCTTCGTTTTGGCAACGAAATCGGCCGCTTCTGCGGGGTCGGTGAGCAGTTGGCTGTGGTCGAGCTTGCCTTCGAAGCCGTGGCCGTCCTCGGCTTCACCCATGCCGGTTTCCAGGGATCCCAGGCAACCCAGCTCGCCCTCCACACTCACGCCAATGGCGTGGGCCACATCCACCACTTCCTTGGTGACAGCAACGTTGTACTCGTAGCTGGCAGGCGACTTGGCATCGGCCATCAGCGAGCCGTCCATCATCACGGAGGTGAAGCCGTTGGCGGCTGCACCGAAGCAGGTGGCAGGGCTATTGCCGTGGTCCTGGTGCATGACCACCGGGATGTCGGGATAGGTCTCAACGGCAGCCAGGATCAGGTGGCGCAGGAAATTCTCACCGGCGTACTGGCGGGCACCACGGGAGGCCTGGAGGATGACGGGGCTGTCGGTTTCATGGGCAGCCTCCATGATCGACTGCACCTGCTCGAGGTTGTTGACGTTGAAGGCGGGGATGCCATAGCCGTTTTCGGCGGCATGGTCGAGCAGAAGCCGAAGGGGGACTAGCGCCATGGAAAAACCTCTCGGGCGGGGGGTAGAAACTGCGGCCGACTCTAGGGGATGCCCTGGGGCTTCTTCAGCTACAAAAGCCCTTCCGTGCCCAGTCACAGCAGCGTTGGCTCAGGACCCCTTCCCCCAGGCCTGGAACCATCGGACGCCCTTGGGCTATGGCTTGACTCCACCAGCCGTGGATCCGCTCCACCGGGGCAATCCGGCCGTCCTCCCAGGTGCGTTCAAAGGCCCACTGGGGATCGGGCTCGATGGGGCGCAGGGGTTCACCCCCCTGGGATTGCCAGAGCCCAAATCCATGCACGTAGTCGGCTTGGTTGTCGGAACCCAGCACCACGGTGCCCCCACTGCCATAGAGCTCAATCCAGTAGCCCCGGCCACGACGGGTCACGGAGGCCAGGGTCATCTGGGCAGGCACCGGAGCTCCGCTGGGGCCTTCAAGCTCCAGCTGGACCAGGGCAATGTCTTCGGCATCCACGGTTGCCAGGGATCCCTCTGCTAGTGATCCCTCCGCTAGTGATCCCTGGGCGAGGGATCCCTCGGGAAGGGGGCGCTGGTGGATGGCGGTCGAGAGCTGGGCCCGCAGGCTGCGGGTGGGTCCCACCAACCAATGGAGGGTGTCAAAGGCATGGGTGCCGAGGGCTCCGAGCACGCCGCCCCCCTCTGAGCACTGGGAATACCAATTCCAGGGGCGACCCCCATCGGCCCGACTGCCCATCAGCCAATCCAGTTTCACCAAATAGGGCTCACCGAGCTCCCCGCTCCTGATCAGGGCCTCGAGTTGTTGAAACAGGGGGACGGCCCGGTATTCGAAATCCACGGCCACCGTGAGCTTGTTGCTCAGGGCCAAGCGCTGCAGCTCTTCCGCATCTTCCGCGCAAAGCGCTACCGGTTTTTCCAGCATCACGTGTTTGCCGGCTTCAAGGGCTTGCCTGGCCAGGGCAAAGCGTGGAGCCGGTGGCGTGGCGATCACCACGGCGTCGACCGCTGGATCGTCCAGGAGGGCTGTGAAATCGCTGTGGCCAGGCAACTCAGCTTTGCGGCAGGCAGCCTCGAGCCGCTCCTGGCGGGGATGCCAGAGGGCAACGGGTTCGCTAGAGGCGCAGGCCCGAAGGGCGGGCAGGTGAACCTTTTCGCCGAAGCCAAGGCCAGCGATAGCCACCCGTAGGGGGGGGGCGATGGTGCTCATGACACCACACCCTGCTCCCTAGCTGCTGTGCAGGACCCTTCGATAACAGCGCTGATCAGGTTGTCGCCGGCGGCGGGCAGCCATTCGGCTTTGAACTGGGGGATCCCGTTAATCGACGTGTCCCGAAACAGCTGTTGGTCGCAGTCGATGTCCATGACATACAGATCGGCCATCCGCTTCGGTTTTGGTTCGGATTCTCCGGTGGTTCCGTTCTTTGAGTCGCCTGGGTTGGGAGGTTGGAAGCGGCTCAGCACCGAGAGATTGCCCGTTTTGGTCGCCCGGAGGCTGCCGGAATCCCACCATTGCCGGCCTTCTGCGGTCGATGGAACCTCTTGCCAATTCACGGGGCCGGCTAGGGCCACCGTTGGCAGACAACCAAGCCAAACAACCAACCCGGCCAAAAGGCCAGCGAGGGGAAAAGCGAGGCGGGTTGCAAGGGCCATTGCCATGGTCTTGAGCCCGGCGATCCAATGCTGAGCCATCAGGCAGCCACGGCTTGCTGGCAGCCGTGCATCTTCAACAGGGCGCTCAAGGTGCCTTTGAATTCGGTCCGCGACACGATGGTGTCCACGAAGCCGTGGTCGCGCAGGTACTCAGCGGTTTGGAAGCCTTCGGGAAGCTTTTCGCGCAGGGTTTGTTCGATCACCCGGCGACCAGCGAAGCCAATCAAAGCCTTGGGTTCGGCCAGGATGAGATCACCCAACATCGCGAAGCTGGCGGTGACCCCCCCCGTCGTGGGGTAGGTGAGCAAGGGGAGATACAGCAATCGCTCCTCTCGATGGCGCTGGAGGGCTCCTGAGATCTTGGCCATCTGCATCAAGCTGAGCATCCCCTCCTGCATGCGCGCTCCTCCTGAAGCGCACACAATCAGCACGGGATAGCGACGCGCGGTCGCTGCCTCAATCATCCGGGTCAGCTTCTCGCCCACCACCGAACCCATCGAGCCGCCCATGAAGCGGAAATCCATGACCCCGAGGGCGAGGGGCAACCCATTGGTGCGGCAGAAGCCTGTAATCACCGCATCCCGCAGCCCCGTGCTCTCCTGGCTGTCACGGATCCGATCGGCATAGCTGCGCCGGTCCTTGAAGCCCAGGGGGTCCATGGGGGCGAGGTCGGCATCGAGCTCTTCAAAGCTGCCGGCATCGGCAATCAGTCGGATGCGCTCGTCGCTATCAATGCGGTGGTGGTAGCCACAGCCTTTGCAAACGCTGGCATTGGTCACCAGATCCTTGCGATAGACCACCAGAGCGCAGTCAGGGCATTTGCTCCAGAGCCCATCACCCTCCTCTGGCTCCTGGGTGGCCCGCACCACCGGCGCATTTTTCTGGCGATCGGCGAACCAGTCGAAGAGCGACATCGAAGGAAGGTGCCTGTTTGCTTGACCCTATTTAAGGCAGCTCAGCTCACCATCCCGAAGATTTGGATCCATAGGGCTGGCCCGCCCAGCCACACCGCCAGGCCCCCTGAGGCCAGAAAGGGTCCAAAGGGCAGGGGTTGGTTGCGCCCAAGCCTGCCGCTGAGCCGACCCAAAACGCCGATGATGGCTCCGGCAAACACGGCCAGCGCGACTGCGACCCCTAGGCCGGTGAGGCCCAGCCAGGCTCCGAGCAGGGCCGCCAGCTTGGCGTCGCCAAGCCCCAGGGCCGGGCGACCCATCACTTTTTGGGCTATGGCGC
>CAMDSS010000229.1 GCA_945907085.1 Cyanobium sp. NIES-981
CCATGACCACCCCCAAGCCATGGTGAGCACCCCCAGCGCGCGGGACGAGCCCTACGAGGGCCGCTCCAACCAACGCTCAAACCAGAGGGGGCGGCGAGACGAGGCTTCTTTTGAAGCCCTACCGGATTCGGTTCCGCCCCAGAACCTGGAGGCCGAAGAGGCCGTACTCGGTGGGATCCTGCTCGACCCTGAGGCCATTGGCCGGGTGGCAGACGTGCTGCAGCCGGACGCCTTTTACCTCGGAGCCCACCGCGAGATCTATCGCACCGCCCTGATGCTGCACAGCCAGGGCAAGCCCACCGATCTCACCGCCATGTGCGCCTGGCTGGCCGATACCGGCCAACTGGACAAGGTGGGTGGCAGCAGCCGGTTGATGGAGTTGGTCGAACGCACCCTCTCCACCGCAGCCATCGACCAGGTGGCACGGCTGGTGATGGACAAATTTCTGCGGCGTCAACTGATCAAATCGGGCAATGAAGTCATTCAGCTCGGCTTTGATCAAGCCAAGCCGATGGAACAGGTCTTGGATGAAGCAGAACAAAAAATCTTCGCGATCAGCCAGGAAAAACCAAGCGTGGGCCTCACCCCCACAGCAGAGATCCTCACCAGCACCTTCAATGAAATCGAGAGCCGATCGCTTGGAACGGCCGTAGCAGGCATTCCCTGCAACTTCTATGACCTCGATGCCATCACCCAGGGGCTCCAACGCAGTGATCTGATCATCGTGGCCGGCCGGCCGGCGATGGGAAAGACATCGATCGTGTTGAACATTGCCAAGAACGTGGCCCAGCTCCACCAAATGCCGGTATGTGTCTTCAGCCTGGAGATGAGCAAGGAACAGCTCACCTACCGCCTGCTCTCCATGGAAGTGGGGATTGAAAGCGGCAGGCTCCGCACAGGAAGATTGCAGCAGGAAGAATGGCCGTTGCTGGGGCAAGGCATCAATAGCCTCGGCCAACTGCCACTCTTCATCGATGACAAGCCCAACTCAGGCGTATTGGAAATGCGGTCGCTCTGCCGACGCCTGATGGCTGAACAGGGCAAGGAGCTGGGACTCATCGTGATCGACTACCTCCAACTGATGGAAGGCACGACACCTGATAACCGGGTCCAGGAACTATCAAGGATCACAAGGGGCCTCAAGGGCATGGCCCGCGAACTCAACGTACCCGTCATAGCCCTCTCCCAGCTCAGCCGCGGCGTGGAATCCCGCACCAACAAGCGGCCCATGTTGAGCGACCTGAGGGAATCCGGATCGATCGAACAGGACGCCGACCTGGTGCTGATGATTTATAGGGACGAGTACTACAACCCTGAAACCCCTGACCGCGGGATCACGGAGGTCATTGTGACCAAGCATCGCAATGGCCCCGTGGGCACCGTGAAGCTCCTCTTTGAGCCTCAATTCACCAGGTTTAGGAATTTGGCGGCTCCCTAGGCAAGACCACCATGGACAGTCATCCACTCAAAGTCGTCACGGTGCAACTGGGTAATCGCTACCCGGATGCCTGGACAACACGGCTCGCCAACATGGTGGCCCGCAATCTAAAAGAGGATCACCGCTTCATCATCTATACCGACAAATCGAATAGGGCACGCTTCCAAACGGATTCAAGCTCCAATCAGGTCGTTGAAGTCAGGGATCTGGAACCAGGAAAACTTCAGGGGTATTTCGGAAAATTGCGCCTATTCGACCAAGCCTTAACCGGTACGGAACCTTTCCTGTTCCTAGACAACACATTGGTGATTAGAAATAGCATCTCCCGGCTTGTTGAGATCGGCAGAAGGAATAGCCAACACCTCACCGGCGTTCGCGACTGGAATTATCCGATTCTCAATTCGTCAGTGATGTGGGTCAAACCGAATAACAACACCCAAGAGGTGTGGGAAGCCTGGAGCAGCGGCAGATATCAAGACGAGAGCTTTCCGGGGGATCAGAACTTTATCCTTCGGGCATTGCGAAAAGAAGAATTAGCTTACTGGCCAGAGGGGATTGTGTGTTCCTACAAGAACCTTCGCAAACTGGCGAACCGGGACCGCGAACAGGCAAAACTCCAACTTGAAGGCTGCAGCGTTTTGAAATTTCATGGAAAGCCGAAACCGAGTGACGTCATACACCCATGGCAGCACCCCATGCACACAATCTTAAGAAACCCTTTTTACCCAAGACTGTGGAACTACCTTGCCGATGATATAAGAACCCATTGGCGGTGATCAAACTTGGCGCGAATCTGGCACGGCCAAAAACCAACAGACGCTAATAGTCAATACATAGGAGATGACTGAGATGTTATGGGCATAAAGCGGTTGCGAAACCATTGAACCCATTGCGGCAACGACCACTGCTAATCCAACGATGGCGGCACCCTGCGCAGAACCACTTGTAACAGCAATTTGCCTATAAAAGAGTACAGCGGGAGCTACAAGGGAAATAAGCAGGCCAGAAAAACCAATCAATCCTGCATTCAAGGCGCTATCAAAATATTGATTATGCACATGATTAAAACCCAAGAAACTAACAGAACAGTCGGCATCTCCACAAAACCGTAAGAGTGCTTCCCTAAAATGTCCGGGTCCAATACCAAACCATAGAGATTGAGCAAGTTCGCGGACGCTGATACCCCACAAAATCAAACGCTGGCCCAGGGAAGTTCCCATCCCAGCGCCAGATGCATAGGCGTTAATGTCAAGGACCAACATATTAAATCTAAAAATCAGGAACGGAGCAACGATGCAAAGTGAAATGACAAGCAGCAATACAAGGCCAAGCCAAGCGGTCCGAGTGGTCAGCTTTCTGGAAAGAAAAACAAGTACAACGAGCAAACCGAGACCAAAACCCAAAAAGGCCCCTGAAGAGCCCGAGGCATAGAGCGTAAAGATTCCGCCGAGAAAGCCAAACACTGATAGCACCCTCTCCCACCTTCGCGAGCAATAGAAGATGAACACAAAAGAAATAAGTGAAAGTATGGCTGCGACTTGACCAAAAGGGATAGGATTAGTAATTGGCAATCCGACTCTCACTCCAGGATGATGGAGCAAAGAATAGGCCGAGAAACAGGCCCCTCCCAAGCAGCCGAAACTGCCTCCCAAGAAAAATCCCCGTGCAACAAGCAAAGGATCTGCCTTGGTACGCAGTCCCATGACAATGGGAATGAACAATAGGGTCCGGATGGGGTAATCAAAGTAGCCAAAGTCACCGCCCATGACAAGAGCTGAGGGCAGAATCAACAGTGGGTAGCAGAAGAGCAGGCCCACAAAAATCCAATCCAACGCGGAAAAAATGCGGGGCCGCACAATAACGCTAGCAACCAAGCAATAGACAACAAGCGCAGCCCCAAAGACACTGTAGGCGTCTGGAAGGAAAATTATGGATGCAAAAAATAGCCAAACAAGTACGGGTGGGGTCTGGGGTGCGGACAACAGCCTTAAAATTTTGCCCGTCACGAGTGATGCCGAAAACCGATCACACTTTACTATCAAAATCAAACCCAGGGACAAAAACCAAATTTATATGCACCATGATCAGCCCATAGACCCACGCAGATGGCCAGGATAGATTGCTGAAATGGGCAGGGATGCACGCTTTGTTGAGTCGTTCGAGGTCATCGTTGTCGGTGGCGGCCACGCAGGCTGCGAAGCAGCAATCACAGCCGCTCGCCTGGGGCTCTCAACAGCTCTCTTCACCCTCAACATCGACCGTATCGCCTGGCAACCCTGCAACCCGGCCGTAGGCGGGCCTGCGAAGAGCCAATTGGTGCATGAGGTGGACGCCCTCGGTGGCGTGATCGGTCGCCTGGCCGACGCCACGGCCTTGCAAAAGCGCATCCTCAATGCCAGCCGCGGACCAGCGGTCTGGGCCCTAAGGGCCCAGACCGATAAACGTCAATACGCCCGCCA
>CAMDSS010000230.1 GCA_945907085.1 Cyanobium sp. NIES-981
GGCCATGCGCTTGCTGCTTCGGGAGGGCAAATCGATCAACAAGATTCGCCGCACCGTGTGCTGGCAGCGCTTGGAAACCTTGCACAACTGCTTGCCCGGCCAATACCGCGATCCCGATTACCTCTGCACCCTGCTGGCGCGGGAGATGAAGGCTCCTTAGCTCCTTCTTCAATCCCTCCGCTGTCAGGGGTGTGAAGGTTGATCGCGCCAGCCCCGGTGCTGCGAAAAATGGTCAAGAGAATGGTCCCGATGGACCGCGCGTTCCCCGTGAGCCAACCCCGCTCGGCCCCCCACCAGGAGCCAGAACAGCAACCCCAAGAGCAGCCCCACCACCATCCCGTGCCATCGGGACTGGTGCGTTTATGGGGCCTGCTTGCCGTTTTGTTTGTGCTGCTGCCTGAATGGATGGCGGACCTACGCCAGCTGTCGCGCCATGCGCCCAGCCAAGCCCAAGCGGTGGATCGTGCTCAACTCTCGGTCACCTCGTCGCGCTCGGTTCAGCAGTCCAGTCCCCGCGCCCAATGGCCGGTCACTGTTGGGCGGGCAGCGCTCTTGGTGGGGGTCGGCGCGGGCTTGGTATGGGGTGCCAACCAGCTGAAAAGCCTGCCCCGGCTGCCCAGTCACCAGGCTGGCTCCTCAGGCCAGGCTGGGCGCTTGCCAGGTGCCGGCGTGCCGGTGGGCCAGCTGCGGCTGCAAGCCTTAGGCCCCAGCTGGGTGGAGGTACGCGGCCTGAACGGGGACACCCTCTATGGCGCCATTCTTCAAGGCCAGGTGTTGCTGCCTTTGGGCCGGGGGGTGAAGGTGTTGGCGGGTCGCCCTGATTTGGTCCGGGTTTCGGTGGCAGGCGAACGGCCCAAAGTGCTCGGCAGAATTGATCAAATTGCTTGGGTGGAGGTTCCGGTTCGCGAAGGCTTGGCCCCGCCTTGATGCAGGATGGCCCTTCGCAGTCTGTTGCTATGGCCCGATACCTCTTAGTGCTGAAGCCCCGATCAGTGGTGCAGCCGAGGGCCTTGATTGAGGCGCTAAAGCCGATGTTGCAGGCGTTGCAAGCGGAGGTGGATCACGAGACCATTGCCCACTTGAGTGCGGTGGTTCGCGTGAGTGGCGAGCAGCAGCGCATGCAGTTGTTTGCCGATGTGCAGAACAAGGCCGATGGGGTGGTGTTGGAGCTGGCGATCATGAGCCGGGAGTCGATGGGCCGCGGCGCCCCCCAAACCCTGGCGGTGTTTGAGGAGTTGGCGAAGCAAGTGGCCTTGATCGCCGGTGTCGAGGTGGTGTTTCGCTCCGATCGAGACGGACCCATACCCTGAACACACGCCCTATCTGGTGTTTGGACTTCAGGATAAACACTAAATCTGGGGGCTTGTACCTAGGCTGGCGCCATTCGATTGGTGAGTACTGGCCCCATGAAGACCCTGGTCAAGTCTTTGAAGAGCACGTTGATGCTCGGGCTAGAGGATCAGGAGGCTTTCAGGCTTCCAGCGCCCCACGTTTATGTGAAGGCGATCGCCTGCGAGGCCGACCTGATCACCTCCCTGAGTGGGGTCGCTGAGCTCACCCGGACCCTGGGGTTCACCGAATCCCCAGAAACTCTTTACGGCGACGGTGGCCGCTGCGCCACTTATCACGTCGACCATGGCGAGGTTTCGGTATCGATTGCGGTGGAATGCAATCCCATGGCCAAAACCGTGGCCCTGGCGGTTACAGGTTTGGATGCAGACACCACCTACGACCAGTTCAACGCAACGGTTCAGGCCCTGTTTGGTGATTGCTGAGCCCTTGGCCCCATAGTGGTACTTAGGCGGGTTCTGGGCATGGCCCAGGCCACATGAGGAAAGTGCGGTGCGGGCTCGCTTTGCGTTCCCAACTCCGCCGCTGTCCCGCAACTGTGATGGGGTTCGCCCCTTAGTCAGAACACTCTCCGTCTCCTATCCATCCCATCGCCTCGGCGCGGACCGAGAAGACTGCATGAAATCGATTTTTGCTGCTTTTGCAGCGGCTTTAGCGGCCTTGGCCGTCGTTGTCTCGAGC
Source organism: Cyanobium sp. NIES-981 (assembly GCA_945907085.1). GTDB lineage: Bacteria > Cyanobacteriota > Cyanobacteriia > PCC-6307 > Cyanobiaceae > Cyanobium_A. Next base: position 2,032 of record CAMDSS010000230.1, read on the forward strand.
ACCCCGGCCCAAGCCCATGGCGGGGCGGCCGCTGGTGTGGGGGCTGTTGGTCTGATTGGAGGGGTGCTCCATCCGCTCTTGGGCGTGGATCACCTCACCCTGCTACTGGCTGTCGGGGCTGCCGCTGCCTCCATCTCTTGGCAGCTGTTGTTTTGGGCTTTTGCCGGTGCTTTGGCGGGAGCGGCGATTGGCGCCACCGGTGGCGTCATTCCTGGAGCTGAAGGTCTCGCGGCCCTGGCCATCTCCGCAGTTGGCTTGCTGTTGCTTTCGGCTGGCAAGGTTGCCAAAGGAGGCCCCGGCCGCCTGGCTGGCGTGGTGGTGGCAGCTGCCTTGGCCATCCACGCCATGCTCCACGGCCTGGAGGCTCCCCAAGACAGCAGCACCTGGATCTGGTGGAGCGGCGCCTTGGTGAGTTCCGCCTGCATCTGTGGGGGAGCTGCCCTGCTGTTCAAGCAACTTCCCGCCCCCTGGATCAAGGGGCTTGCCCTGGCCTTTGTGGTGATCGGTGGTGTTTTGGCCGTTGGATCCCTGGCGCCGTTGGCTGCTGGTGCAGGGGCCTGATGGGCCATCGGCCGGCGTTGCCAAATCTTTTTTTCATCTTTCGATCAACCTCCAGCTCTTCGCGATGAAGTCTTTTTTAACGATGAAGTCTTTTTTAACGATGAAAACTCGTCTGACGATGAAATCGTCCGTCCAGCCACTCCTTGTTGCCAGTGGCTTGGGTGCGGCCGCATTGCTGTTGGCGGCCCCAGCTCTAGCCCATCACCCGATGGCTTTTCTCAAGATGCAACCAGGTCCGCTGGCTGGCATCGTGAGCGGCCTCATGCACCCGGTGCTGGGGCCGGATCATCTGCTCTTTCTCTTGGCCATTGGTTTGGTGGCCATCAAGCGTCCCCTGTGGTGGGTTGGCGCTTTGCTGGCATCAGGCCTGTTGGGCACAGCCCTGGGCTTGGTCGCTCCCGGCTTTACGGCCATTGAACCTTTGGTGGCCTTGTCGGTGGCCCTGGTTGGCCTGGTGTTGCTGCGCCGGCTGCCCGCAGGGATCCTGCTCCCTGCCTTTGTGCTGCATGGCTATGCCCTCTCGGCGAGTGTGATCGGTTGGGAGCCCACCCCCATCGCCTTCTATCTGGTGGGTTTACTGATCAGTCAGGCCGCGTTGTTGCTGGTGTCACTGACGGCTATTCGTCGCTGGGCCCAGGCTGCTGCGCCCCAGGCCCTCAACCTCACCTATGGCCTGCTCATGGGCATCGGCCTGGCCTTTACCTGGAGTTCGGTGGTTCCCTGAAAGGCTTCCCTGAGCCTTTTCCCTGAGCCGTGACCTGTTCAGGTTTGGAACTTGGGAACCGGCGGCAACTTCAGGGTGCCCAGCCATGACAATCCCACCAGGGCGGCTGAGCACCACAGGCAGGCCTGCATTCCTCCCGCCAGGTAGACCCAGCCTGAGAGCAGGGTGCCCAGCAGTCGCCCTCCGGCATTGGCCATGTAATAGAAGCCCACGTTGAGGCTCACCGATTCCACGTCGGTGTAGGCCAGCACCAGGTAGCTGTGGATGGAGGAATTCATGGCAAACACCACCCCAAAGGCCGCCAGTCCCACCACGATGGCCACCCCTGGGTGGGCCACGTTCCGCCAGAGGGCGATGGCCATCAAGGCCGGAATGGCCGTGAGCAGGGCACTCCAAAACTGCACGGCTGAGGGGCCCGGTGGGCTAGTGCGGCCCCAGGCCCGCCGCAGGCTGGGGGCCAACCCCTGCACGATGCCGTAGCCAATCACCCAAAGGCCCAGGAAGCCCCCCACCTCCCAGAACCGCCAGCCCAGGGCGGCCTCGAGGAACACCGGTAGGGCCACCACAAACCACACGTCGC
>CAMDSS010000231.1 GCA_945907085.1 Cyanobium sp. NIES-981
CAGGCAGCAGCCCCCGGGGTGATTGCCGGCTTTGATGCCGGCCAAACCCACACCACCTGTCGGCTGGCCTTGGCGAGCTCTGGCCAGGTTGTCGGCGAAGGGCAGGGGCCCGGCGTTTGCCACTTGGCGGCCACCCAGGGGCCGGAGCGATTCGCCGCGGCCCTACTCCAGAGCCTGGAGAAGGCCAGAAGCGAGGGGCATGGTCAGCCTGGAGCGGATGCCTTCACACTGCTAGCGGCTGGTATCGGAGCCAGCGGCATTGAAGCGGGCAGCCCCCTGCAAGCCCAGGGGCGAGCCATCGCCGCCGCGGCCCTGGGCTTGGCCCCAAATCGGGTTGCCGTCACCGGTGATGAGCGCACAGCCCTGCGGGGTGCCATGGGCGGTGGCGCTGGAAGTGGGAGCGGTAATGGGAATGGGAGGGGCGGCATTGTGGTGATCAGCGGCACCGGCACGATTGCTGTCGGGCGCAATGGGGCTGGCCAGGAGCACCGCTGCTCCGGCTGGGGCTGGCTGCTGGATGGGGCCGGCTCCGCCATGGACATCGGCCGCGACGGCCTGGCCCTCAGCCTGCAGATGGCCGATGGTCGGCGGCCTGATGGCCCCCTGCGCCCCAAGCTTTGGCAGGCCCTTGGCCTGGAGGCCTCAGATCCGGCCAGCACCCAGGCGCTCAAGGCTTTGGTGGTGGAGCCCGGTTTTGGTGCCGCGGGATTTGCCCGGCTCGCTCCGGTGGTGGCCGAATTGGCCGCGGCATGCGATCCCGACAGCCAAGCGATCGTGGAACGCTCAGCCCAGGCCCTGGCCGCCATGGCCGCCACCATCGCCAATCAGTTGGGTCTGCCGGCACCTCTGGTCTGGCCGATGGGCGGGGCCCTTGCTCACCTGGCGGCCCTCGGAGATGCCTTTGCCGCAGCCCTCAGCCAAGCCTGCCCCGGCGCCCAGCTTGCCGTCCCCCAGGGTGACGCCTGCAGCGGCGCCCTTGAGATAGCCCGCGACCAGCTGACTTCACGCTGAGCGTTAATTAGCCAAGGTTGAGGTGTTGTTGGGCTTGGTCCGCCAGATGGCCGGCCCAGTGATCCACCAAACCCTGCTCGGCCGCCTCCACCATCACGCGCAGGAGTGGTTCGGTGCCGCTCGCCCGCACCAGCACCCGACCCTCCCCAGCCATGGCTGCCTCGGCCTGCTCGACGGCCAGGCGTAGGGGATCGCACTGCTGCCACTGCTGGCGCCTCTGGCGATCGGGCACGGTCACATTCACCAAGGTTTGGGGATAGGGCTCGAAGCTGCTGTCCATCCAATCGGCGAGGCTCTGGCCGCCCTGATGCAGCAAGGTGGCCACCTGCAAGGCCGTGAGTAGGCCATCGCCACTCATGCCATGGCGGGCCGAAAGGATGTGACCCGATTGCTCGCCGCCCAGGCCCGCCCCCATCTGCTCCATGGCCTGGTGCACGTATTGATCACCCACCGCGGTGCGCTCAAGCACCCCGCCCTTGGCCTGCCAAGCCCGCTCAAAGCCCAGGTTTGACATCACCGTGGCAACGATCCGTTGGCCCGGGAGCTGGCCCTTGGCCAGCAGGTCGGAACCCCAGAGATAAAGGATCTGATCGCCATCCACCACCCGGCCTTTGCCATCCACGGCCAGCATGCGGTCGGCATCGCCATCGAAGGCAAAGCCCATGCTGGCGCCTTGATCCAGCACCGCCTGGCGCAGTTGGTCCAGATGGGTACTGCCGCAATCAACATTGATGCGCTCCCCATCGGCCGTGCCATGCAGCACCGTCAGATCGGCTCCCAGGGCTTGAAACACCGCTTCCCCGCAGGCGGCCGCGGAGCCCCAGCACAAATCCAAAACAATCTTGCAGCCCTCCAGCCGGCGCCCCATCACGCTCGCTACGAGCGCCCGCTGGTAGTCGGCCAATAAATCGGATCGGTCTCGCACCCGCCCCACCCCACTGAAGCCCTGGGCCGCCGAGGCTTTGCCCGGCACCCCCGCCAGGCCCGCTTCCACCACCTGCTGTTGGGCCCGGCTGAGCTTGGCTCCAGACGCGCCAAACACCTTGATGCCGTTGTCGTGGGGTGGGTTATGGCTTGCCGACACCATCAATCCACCCGAAGCGGACAAGCGCCGAATGGCCCCAGGAACCGCCGGGGTGGGGCAAAGGCCCAGGTTCCACACCTCTCGGCCCGCACCAGTCAGTCCGGCGCTAAGGGCCGCCACCAGCATGGGCCCACTGCTGCGGGAATCCATGCCAATCAATACAGGTCCACCTGGGGGCAGCACCTGGCCGCACCAGTAACCCACCTGGAGAGCCAAAGCCGGCGTGACCTGGGTTCCCACCCGGCCGCGGATGCCATCCGTGCCAAACCCGGCTACCGAAGGACCCAAGGGCAGGCCAACGGGATGAACAACCTGATGGTGGGCCGCCGCGGCCATGGAGCACCTTCAACTCAAATGAGGCTACGCGGGCTTGCAACGGGGGCTACCGCCAGCACGATCTCTGGCGCTATCTCCAGCGCCGGGGCCACCAAATCCAGCCAAGCAATTCGACGCTGGCCCAGAGCAGCAGGGCGCCAACCACCCAGCCGGGCAAAAAATTCAGGGGCCAATAGGGGCGCAGCAACAGCACACCACCGGCCAGAGCCCAGACCCGCAGGGCGCGGAGCCGTTGCTCCGCGCCCGGAAGCGTGCTCAGCAACGGCGGCAACGGTGGCCTCGGAAGCCAAGCAGGTAGGGACGGCAAACGCATCCGCATAACCCAGCCGGAGTGTCCCCAGAATGCCGCTAATTCTGTGCCAGTTGCCATTGGCCCACCTTGCCCAACTGCTGGCCATCACCTGCCTGGGAACGGGGGCCGCCTTAGCCAGTGGGCAAGCCTTGCTCGAGCTAGGGCCGAAGCCCAACCCCGACACACCCCGTCAGCTTCTGGAGGTCATCCGTCGACTGGCCCCAGATCCCGTCGCGCGCCGCGAAGCCAGCTTGCTGTTGGCCAGTGAGAATGAAAACGATCCCGCCGCCCAACAGCGCCTGCTGAAGGGCCAAGCCTGGGGCCGGGATCCCTTGGCCGCCGTCGTGCTCAAACGCCAGGCCCTCGCCGCGGCCAACCTGGGGGAATCAGCCCAAGCCAAGGCCCTCTGGCAGCAACTGCTCATCCGTTTCCCCTCGGCCCCCGCTAGCGCCGATGGCCTCTACGCCCTGGGCCATCAGCAACCGCTCTTGCGCGGCCAGCTGCTCCGCAACTTTGCCGCCCATCCGGCCGCCCTCGCTGCAGCTTCTGAGATGGCTTCTGGGGCCAGCCCTGGCTCCGGCCAGCAACGCCAGGGAGCCCTGCATTTGGCCCGCTGGGGCGTGCGCTGGCCTGGGGCCCGCCTGCACCTTGAACGGGCTTGCCAAAGCAAGCAGGGCCTTACCACCGGGGAGCGCGATCAACTGGCGGCTGGATTGGCCCAGCTAGGCGACAGCGCCGCAGCCACGGCTTGCCTAGCGAGCCAAAAGCCCTCCCGCCCGACCCAACTGGCGATCGCCAAGGCCCTACTGAAAGGCCCCGCCAACGAGGAGCGCCAGGGGGAGCAGCAACTCCTCAGCCTCGCCCGCAGCACTGGCCCCAGCCCTGAAACCCAAGAAGCCCTGCAATTGCTTGGGGAAAGCGATAGCCAAGCAAGCCTCAAGGCCCTGAAACAACTGCCCCAGGCCCTGCAAGCCCAAGCCCCTGTCCAAGCCCGCTACGCCATCGCCACGGGCGACACCCGGGCGGCCCTGGCCGTGCTGGAACGCTGGCCAGCCGATCCAGCCAGCTGGGAGCTGCAATGGCAATTAGCCCGCAAGGCCCTTTTGGCGTCCCAATGGGCCCAAGCCCGCGCCCTGCTCGCCGGTGGGGCCAGTCC
>CAMDSS010000232.1 GCA_945907085.1 Cyanobium sp. NIES-981
TTCAGGTACTAGTGGCAGCAATGTCGTGGGAGTTCAAGTCTCCCCATCCGCACTTTTTCCTTCAATGATCGTCCTCAAGATCTCGAACGCTTCCGAGGTCATCGCCTCAAAAATGGGGAAGTTCCTGGAGAGCTTGACCCCCGATGGATTCGATGAGACCACCATCGAAGACGTTTTGCTCAAGAAGCTGATTGAAAACCTCCAAACCGAGGGCCTCAAGGGAGAGGTGGCTTCGGTGAAGGGCCTGGACATCCAGGGCAAGCACCTGGTGGTGCAAGACGGCATGCACGTGCGCCGTCACGACACCTTTTAGGTGGCCTTGGATCGGCAGCCCCCCTCCGAGCTGATCACAAGCCGGCGCAACCCTTTGGTGAAGCGCCTGCGCGAGCTCCATGCCGCCAAGGGACGCCGGGAGCAGGGTTTGGTGCTGCTGGAGGGCACCCACCTGGTGCAGGAGGTGATCCGCCTGCAGCTCGTACCGAGCGATCTGGCAGCCAGCGAATTGCTAGCCACCGAGGCTTGGCTTGGCACCCATGGGGATTTGGTGGCGGCCCTATCGCCAGCGGTCACGATCCAGCCAGTGGGGCAGGAGGTGCTGGAGGCGGTGGCCACCACGGCCCATCCCGATGGGGCGGTGCTCACCCTGGCTGCGGCCGTTCTCCAGGCGCCACCCGATGGGCAAGAGTTTGTGCTGGTGCTCGATGGCCTCCAGGACCCCGGCAACCTGGGCACCTTGATGCGCACGGCCCTGGCGGCCGGGGTGGATGGCCTTTGGCTGGCGGAGGGGGCCGATCCCTTCCAGCCCAAGGTGCTGCGTGCCTCGGCGGGGGCGGCCCTGGCCCTGCCGATGGAGCGGATGGAGCGGTCGGCCCTGGTCCAACGGCTGATCACGGCTGCGGCCCGGGGCCTGCAGCTGGTGGCGGCGGTGCCGCCCCGGGCGGACCTTGATGGCGAACAGCCCCTGCCCTATTGGCAGCTGGATTGGACCAAGCCCACGGCCTTGCTGCTGGGCCAGGAGGGCGCCGGCTTGGCCCCTGAGCTCCAGGCCCTGGCCAGCCATCGCATCACCATCCCCCACAGCGCCGCGGTGGAATCGTTGAATGTGGCGGTCTCGGCGGCGCCGCTGTTGTTGGAGCGCCTGCGTCAGCAGGCCCAGCGTTAGGCGCCATGGACCCCTGACGGGGGAGAATGCCAGGCATCAACCGCAGAGCAGCCCGGTGAGCCAAGGCACGTCGTCCAATGGCAGCTTCGACTTCGATGTGATCGTGATCGGCGCCGGCTATGGCGGGTTTGATGCGGCCAAGCACGCCGCCGAGCACGGCCTCAAGGTGGCGATCGTGGAATCCCGGGACATGGGCGGCACCTGCGTGAACCGCGGCTGTGTGCCCTCCAAGGCCCTGTTGGCCGCCAGCGGTCGGGTGCGGGAATTGGCCGATGCCGAGCACCTGGCGGGCTTTGGCATCCACGCGGCGCCCGTGCGCTTTGAACGCCAAAAAATTGCCGACCACGCCAACCAGTTGGTGGCCACGATTCGCACCAACCTCACCAAGGCCCTGGAGCGGGCCGGCGCCACGATCCTGCTGGGTAAGGGTCGCTTGGATGGCGCCCAGAGGGTCGCCGTGCGCGAGGCCAGTGGGGTGGAACGGGTGTATGCCGCCCGGGACGTGATCATCGCCACGGGCTCCGATCCGTTTGTGCCCCCCGGCATCGAAACCGACGGCCGCACGGTGTTCACCAGCGATGAGGCGGTGAGCCTGGAGTGGCTGCCCCGCTGGATTGCCATCATCGGCAGCGGCTATATCGGCCTGGAATTTGCCGATGTCTACACGGCCTTGGGCTGCGAGGTCACGATGGTTGAGGCCCTCGACAAGGTGATGCCCACCTTCGATCCCGACATCGCCAAGATTGCCGCGCGCCACTTGATTGAGGGGCGCGATATCGATGCCCGTTCAGGGGTGCTGGCCCGCAAGATCACCCCCGGTTGTCCGGTGAAAATTGAGCTGGCCGACATGAAAACCAAGGAGCTGGTGGAAACCCTGGAGGTGGATGCGGTGCTGGTGGCCACCGGCCGGGTGCCCGTGAGCAAAGACCTCAACCTGGCCTCGGTGGGGGTGGAAACCAACCGGGGCTTTATCCCCGTGGATGACCAGATGCGGGTGCTGGCGGGCGGCGAGCCCGTGGCGAATCTCTGGGCCGTGGGCGATGTGACCGGAAAAATGATGCTGGCCCACACCGCCGCCGCCCAGGGGGCCGTGGCCATCGACAACATCTTGGGCCACCCCCGCTCCATCGATTACCGATCGATCCCCGCGGCCACCTTCACCCACCCCGAGATCAGCTCCGTGGGCCTCTCCGAGGCGGACGCCAAGGCCCTGGCGGCCCAGGACGGATTTGAACTGGGATCGGTGCGCAGCTACTTCAAGGCCAATTCCAAGGCCCTGGCCGAACTCGAGGGCGAAGGCCTGATGAAGTTGCTGTTCAACAAGGCCACCGGCGAAGTGCTCGGCGCCCACATCTATGGCCTGCATGCGGCCGATTTGATCCAGGAGATCGCCAACGCCGTGGCCCGCCGCCAGAGTGTGAAACAGCTTGTGAACGAAGTGCACACCCATCCCACCTTGAGCGAGGTGGTGGAAGTGGCCTACAAGCAAGCTGTGCAGCAGGTGGCCGCTTGAGCATGGAGATCCGCCGCCGGCCACCCAACCCCAAGATCAAGGTGGCCTTCTTGGAATATGCCATCCCCCATGCGGAGGGTGAGCCGCGCCACATCCTTGAAAAGATTGTCTGGGAAAAGGATCGGGAAGTGGCCGTGGCCCGCGAACGGGTGCCGCTTCAGAAACTCAAAGACCAGGTGGCTGAATTGCCCGCCACCCGCGATTTTCGCGCTGCCCTGTTGGCCGCTTGCCGCAAGCCAGCGGTGATTGCGGAAGTCAAAAAAGCCAGTCCCAGCAAGGGGGTGATCCGGGAAGACTTCGACCCGATCGCCATTGCCAAGGGCTATGCGGCGGGGGGAGCCAGCTGCCTCTCGGTGCTCACCGATCGGGCGTTTTTCCAGGGGGGCTTTGAGGTGCTGGTGGCCGTGCGCCAGGCGGTGGAGCTGCCCCTGCTCTGCAAGGACTTCATCCTCAGCCCCTACCAGCTCTACCAAGCCCGGGCGGCCGGAGCCGATGCGGCCCTGTTGATTGCGGCGATCCTCACCGACCAAGACCTGGCCTACCTGCTCAAGGTGGCCCGCGCCCTGGGCCTGACGGTGCTGGTGGAGGTGCACGACGCCGAAGAGTTGGAGCGGGTGCTGGCCCTACCGGTATGGAACGAACCCAACGGGGCGGCCCACACCTTGATCGGCATCAACAACCGGGATTTGGCCACCTTCCATACCGATCTGGCCACCACCGAGCAGCTCACCGCCAGCTATGGCGACCAGATCCGCGCCAAGGGAGCCCTGTTGGTGAGTGAATCGGGGCTGTTTTCCCGCGACGACCTGGACCGGGTGCAGAACGCCGGCGCCGATGCGGTGTTGGTGGGCGAAGCCCTGATGCGCCAGGCCGATGTGACGGCCGCCCTGGAAACCCTGATCAAGGGCTGAGCGCCACCGGCCGCGCAAGCAAGAAGCACAAAAAAGCCCCCGCTTTTGGCGGGGGCTTGGCAACCAACGGCGTTGGGGTTTGATCCTGAGGATCAGACCTTGCGGGAGTAAAACTCGACCACCAGCAGTTCGTTGATTTCGAGGGCGACCCACTCGCGCTCGCACTTGCTGATCACCTTGGCGGTGAGCTTGTTCTTGTCGAGTTCGAGGTGGGGTGGGATGTTGGCCAAACCTGGGAACGCCAGGTTGCCTTCGGCGAGCAACTTGCTTTGCTT
>CAMDSS010000233.1 GCA_945907085.1 Cyanobium sp. NIES-981
GAAGATCCCCCGGTTCGCCTTTGAGAAGTTCCGCGGCTCCCCGGCGGTGCTCACCACGTCGATGAAATCCGTGGGTGAGGCCATGGCGATCGGCCGCTGCTTTGAGGAGTCGTTCCAAAAGGCGCTGCGTTCCCTGGAAACCGGCCATGCCGGCTGGGGCTGCGACCGCCCCGACCAGCCCATGGAGGCCAGCGCGTTGGAGCGGGCCCTGCGTACCGCCACCCCGGATCGCATCTTTGCCGTGCGGGCCGCGATGGTGGCGGGCAGGAGCGATGCCGAGATCCAGGCCCTCTCAGCCATTGATCCCTGGTTCCTCGCCAAGTTGCGGCGGATTGTGGAGGCCCAGGGCCGGCTCCTGGGCGGTCGTCAGCTGGCGGATCTGGATGGCGAAAGCCTCCTGGAGCTCAAGCAACTTGGATTTTCTGACCGGCAGATTGGCTGGGCCACCGGGGCCAAGGAGCTGGAGGTGCGCGCCCATCGCCAGGGTCAAGGCGTGAATGCGGTGTTCAAAACCGTGGATACCTGTGCGGCTGAATTTGCCTCCAGCACCCCCTATCACTATTCCACCTATGAGCGTCCCCTTGAGCGGATCGATGCCAGCGGTGCGCTGCAGCTGATCCCCCCGGAGAGCGAAGTGCAGCCGGAGCTCCGCCGCAAGGTGATGATCCTGGGGGGGGGGCCTAACCGGATTGGCCAGGGCATCGAATTCGACTACTGCTGCTGCCACGCTTCCTTTGCCCTCCAGGCCATGGGCTTCGCCACGGTGATGGTGAACAGCAACCCGGAAACCGTTTCCACCGACTACGACACCAGCGATCGCCTCTATTTCGAGCCGCTCACCCTCGAAGACGTGCTCAACGTCATTGAGGTGGAACAGCCCGAAGGGGTGATCGTGCAATTCGGCGGCCAAACGCCGCTGAAGCTGGCCATTCCCTTGCTGCGTTGGCTGGAGGGCCCCCAGGGCAGCGCCACCGGCACCCGGATCTGGGGCACCTCACCGGAATCGCTCGATAGCGCCGAAGATCGGGAGCAATTCGAGGCAATCCTCAGGCGGCTGGAGATTCGCCAGCCCCGGAACGGCTTGGCCCGCAGTGAAGCCGAGGCCAGGGCCGTGGCCGATCGGGTGGGTTATCCGGTGGTCGTGCGCCCCAGCTACGTGCTCGGCGGTCGGGCCATGGAAGTGGTCTACGACGAAGCCGAGCTCAACCGCTACATGGTGGAAGCGGTGCAGGTGGAACCCGACCACCCGGTGCTGATTGACCAATACCTGGAGAACGCCACCGAGGTGGATGTGGATGCCCTCTGTGATCGCGAGGGCCAGGTGGTGATTGGCGGCGTGATGGAACACATCGAACCGGCCGGTATCCACTCGGGCGATTCGGCCTGTTGCCTGCCCACGGTGAGCCTGAGCGCCAATGCCCTGGCCACCATCCGCCAATGGAGCAAGGATTTGGCCCTGGCCCTGGGGGTGCGCGGCCTGATCAATCTCCAGTTCGCCGTGCAGGGTGATCCCCAGGGCGAGCAGACCGTGTTCATCATCGAAGCCAACCCCAGGGCCTCGCGCACCGTGCCCTTTGTGGCCAAGGCCACCGGCGTGGCCCTGGCCAAGGTGGCGAGCCGGTTGATGGCGGGACAAACCCTCGCCGAGCTGGGCCTCAGCGCCGAACCCACCCCGCCGCTCCAATCGGTGAAGGAGGCCGTGCTGCCCTTCAAGCGCTTCCCCGGGGCCGACACCCTGTTGGGTCCCGAAATGCGCAGCACCGGCGAAGTGATGGGCATCGCCAAGACCTTTGGCCTGGCCTACGCCAAGGCCGAGCTGGCCGCCGGAGAGGCCCTGCCGATTACGGGCACCTGCTTCCTCTCCACCCACGACCGCGACAAGGAGGCCCTGGTGCCCGTGGCGAAGGCTTTGGTGCAGTTGGGTTTTGCCCTGATTGCCACCAGTGGCACGGCTGCGGTGTTGGCCGCGGCTGGTTTACCCGTGGAGCCGATCCTCAAGGTGCATGAGGGGCGTCCCAATATCGAAGACGCGATTCGCTCAGGGCTGATCCAGCTGATCATCAACACCCCCATCGGTCGCCAGGCCGCCCACGACGACAAGTACCTGCGCCGGGCTGCCCTCGATTACACCGTGCCCACGGTGACCACCCTGGCTGGTGCCCGGGCTGCCGTGGAGGCGATCACCTCCCTGCAGCAGCACCAGTTGGAGCTCCATGCGCTCCAAGACATCCACCCAAGCTTGGCGGGCTCTGGTGCGGCCAATCCTGGGTAGGGTTGGACCCCTGCCGTTGCCCTGCCATGACCGTTGCCCCCAGCCCCCTGGCCATTCCTTCGGGTAGCGATTGCACCGATGCGTTTCGCGCTGCCTACGAGAACCGCTACACCTGGGAGCCGGGCTTTGGGGGCTACAAGGGCAGCTGCAGTTGGGAGCAGGACGATCGCCTGGTGAGGGGCAGCTTCGAGGTGGGCGCTGACCTGAAGGCCAAGGTGGAAGGTATTACGGATGAGGAGGTGAACAAGGCCCTGGCCTCCCAGCTCTGGGAAGTGGCGATTCACCGGGTGCGCCGCAGTTTTGAGCAAACCCACGGCGCCAACACCTTCACCGCCGGCGACACCGATGCCGTGGGCACCGAGGTGGTCGTGGGCGGTAAAAACAGCGGTGATCGCTATCGCATCAAGGATTCCGTGGTGACGATGGTGCACCGCCACATCCACGGCACCGTGGTGACCATCTACACCGAAAGCACCACCGATACGGGTTCTGGCTACCTCAGCCGCAGCTACAGCAGCCAATACAGCGACCCTGCTACGGCAGAAAGCAAGGGCGGCAAAAGCCTGTTCACCGACACCTTTGTGCCCCTCACCGAATCGGGCCCCTGGGTGCTGAGCGAGCGGGTGGTGGAAACGGAAGCCCATGGCGAGGCCCCGGCCAGCCGCCAGGTGTTCCGTTTTGAGGATCTGGAGCCCCTCGCCTAGGGCGAAGAACCCAAGGCTCTGAATGTTGATCGATAAAGGAGGAATTCTCAACAAATGAGAATTCCTCGATGTGATCTCTTCTAAATAATGGCCAGATTGTTGAGATTTCCGCTAAAGCCTGTGATCTCAACGATTGCGTCAGAATTGGCTTGAAAGCCATTCCTGTTGTCATTGAGGGCAAGGAAGGTGCGGCTGCTAGTGCCCGTGCCAAGGGTGAATGTGGCCGCACGATCGGCCCCAAATGCCTGGTTGTTCAGCACCTGGCTAATGTCTCCTGCGCCCAGGCTCCGAACGCCTCCAAGTTGGCGAACTGAGTTTTGGGCAGTGAATCCATCGATCCTGTCGGAGCCGATCACCAGATCGGTCATGCGATCAAAGCCATTGAGCAGGGAATCTCCCCTGCCAATGACAAAGACGTCGTTGCCTGCGCCACCGGTGAGGATGTCGGCTCCGCCTAGGCCATTAAGGACGTCGTTGCCCCCGCCTCCGCTCAGCGCATTGGCACCCTTGCTGCCGGTGATGACATCGTCATTCTCCGAACCCTTCACATCGGTGAAGTTTTTGACAACGAGTTGGGCGCTCCCCACGAAGGGCAGGTTATTGATCGTCAGACTGTCTTTGGAGAGGTCTACGGCAAGGGAGGCGGTGGTCCCTGTGGTGCCGTCAATGGTGTTGCTTGTGCCCCGAGCCCCGATTACCGCTTCGACGGAGAAATCGGCGACGGTATCCACCGATCCATCGGCCTTCACCACCGTGCCGCCCCGCACCAAGGTGACCCCGGTGCTGGAGGTTTCGTAGGTGAGGGTGTCGAAACCGCTTCCCCCTCGGTAGGTGTCAGAACCGCCGGAGCCGATAAAGGTGTCGTCGCC
>CAMDSS010000234.1 GCA_945907085.1 Cyanobium sp. NIES-981
CACCGACGAGATCGCTGACGACGCCCTCAACGCCATGCGCTTTCTGCCCGGCGAAGTGACCAGCGCCATCGAAACCAGCCTCGCCCGTGTCTACGACGTAGATGCCGACGAACTCGCCAGCCTGCTGTTCCCAGAAGGCTGACGCCCCCCGGAGCGCCCATGCCCATTCCTTTTGCAGAGGTCCACAGCCGCCAGGCTTCCCTGGTGGCTGCCGATCTTGGTAGTCACCCAGAACAAGGCCTATCCGAGCTGGAGGCAAAGCAGCGGCTGCTCAGCTACGGCGCAAACGCCCTGGAAGCAGGCGATGGCCCCCCAGCCTGGCGACGGTTTTTAGGGCAGTTTCACGATCCACTTCTGTACACGCTCCTGGTGGTGGGAGCGATCAAGTTGCTGCTGCACGAGCCGGGCGAAGCGCTGGTGATCTGGAGCGTCACCCTGATCAACGCCACCATTGGCTACATCCAGGAAAGCAAGGCCGAAACGGCCATTGCCGCCCTGGCCCGTTCGGTGAGCACCGAAGTGGAAGTGATCCGCGAAGGCCGCCGCCAAAGGCTGGCCTCGGAGCAGCTGGTGCCGGGTGATCTGGTGCACCTGGAGGCAGGCAACAAGGTGCCCGCAGATCTGCGCCTGCTCCAAACCCGCAACCTGCAGCTCGATGAATCGAGCCTTACAGGGGAATCCCTGCCTGCCGCTAAAAACAGCGAGGCCGTTGCAGCGGAAAGCCCCCTGGCAGAGCGGGTGGGTATGGCGTACGCAGGCTGCTTCGTGAGCGGCGGCCAAGGGCAGGGAGTGGTGGTGGCCACCGGCGCCACCACCGAAGTGGGTCAGATCTCCGACTCCCTGCAGAAGCAGGTGAACCTCAGCACTCCCCTGACCCGCAAGATTCGCCGCTTCAGCCAAACCCTGCTGCAAGTGGTGCTGGTGCTGGCCGGGCTCACCTTCCTGGTGGGAATCCTGCGGGGCCGCGGTGCAGCCGAAATGTTCGATGGCGCCGTGGCCCTTGCCGTGGGGGCCATCCCGGAAGAGTTGCCGGCGATCGTGACCATCACCCTGGCCATCGGCGTTAACCGCATGGCCCTTCGCAACGCGATCATCCGCAAGCTGCCGGCCGTAGAAGCCCTAGGCAGCACCACGGTGATCTGCTCCGACAAGACCGGCACCCTCACCCAAAACCGGATGACGGTGCAGGAGATCTATGCCGGCGGCGCCTTGGTGCCCCTCGAAGAGCTGTGGCCGGGCAATGATGCAGCAGCCAACGTGGCCCTACACGAAACCTTGCTTGCGGGGCTGCTCTGCAACGATGCCCGGCCAAGTCAACGCGAAGGGCTAGTGGGCGACCCCACCGAAACGGCCCTGCTGCAGGCAGCCCAAACCGCAGGCCTGGACCGGCAGCTAGCCCTTGAGGCCCATCCGCGCCGCGATGCGATTCCGTTCGAATCGGAACAGCAGTACATGGCCACCCTGCACGGCAGCAACCGAATTTTGATTAAGGGCTCGGCCGAAGCGGTGCTGGCCCGCTGCAGCCGCCAACTCAGGCCAGATGGCCAAACCGAACCCCTCAACGTCGGCGCCATCGAAGCGGCGGTAACAGCCATGGCCGTACGGGGCCAGCGGGTGTTGGCCTTTGCGATCGGCACTAGCGGTGATCAGGATCAGCAGCTGCACCCCCAGCTGGTCGAAGGCGGCCTGGATTTTCTGGGATTACAAGGCATGATCGACCCGCCGCGACCTGAGGCAGTGACCGCCGTGGCCGCCTGCCAGCAAGCTGGTGTGACCGTAAAAATGATTACGGGCGACCACTTAGAGACTGCCCGCGCCATCGCCCTCCAGCTGGGGCTGGGCCGAAACGGCAGCGTCCGTGCCCTGGAGGGCCGAGACCTGGAGCAGCGCAGCGACGATGAACTGAGCCAAATCGCCAGGGACACTGACGTATTTGCCCGGGTGGCACCGGCCCAGAAGCTGGCCCTGGTGCGAGCGCTGCAGCGCCAAGGGGAAGTGGTGGCGATGACTGGCGATGGCGTCAATGACGCACCGGCGCTTAAGCAGGCCGACATCGGTATCGCCATGGGCCGAGGCGGCACCGAGGTGGCGCGGGAAGCGGCCGACATGCTGCTCACTGACGACAACTTCGCCACCATCGAAGCGGCCGTGGAGGAGGGCCGGGTGGTCTACCTCAACCTGCACAAAGCCCTGGCCTTTGTGTTGCCTATCAATGGCAGCGCCTCAATGACGATCCTGCTGGGGGCGGTGCTGGGCCTGGAACTTCCCGTCACGGCCCTACAGGTGCTGTGGCTGAACATGGTTTGCTCCCTCAGCCTGTCGGTGCCCCTGGCCTTTGAGCCGCGGCCGCCCGGGCTGATGCGGCAGCCGCCCCGGCCACCGGCCCAGCCCCTGCTCAACCGCGGCCTGGTGAGCAAGGTGCTGCTGGTGTCGGTTTTCTACTGGTGCTTCATCTTCGGGGTGTTCCTATGGGCCCGCTCCCACGGCAGCGATCTGGCCCAAGCGCGCACGATGGCAATCCAGGCCCTGGTGCTGGCCCAGATCGCCTATCTGGTGAGCATCAGCCAAGCCAGCAAAATGGGGTGGCGCCACTGGCACCAATCCCCCTGGCTGGCGGCTGGCATCGCCTTGGCTGTGGTGCTGCAGCTGAGCTTTAGCCAGCTGGGCTGGATGAACCGCTTCTTTGCCACCGCCCCCCTGGAGCCCCAGCAGTGGCTGGTGTGCGGCGTCGCCCTGCTGGTAATGGTTCCTGTGGCCTGGCTGGCGGAACGCTTAGACAGCTAGCCCTCTGTAGCGCTGATGCTTGATACCAGAAATGCGCGATGCCGGGTTCGAACCAGCGACATCCTGCTTGTAAGGCAGGCGCTCTACCGCTGAGCTAATCGCGCGCCATAGGCAAAATACACCCTATGGCCCAGGTCCCATTTCAACGCAAGTTGCGCTGGCAACTGGAGGCCCTCGGGGTGCGGCTGCTGCTGCTGGCGCTGCGGGGGCGCTCCCACCGCACCATGGGCCGCGGCATTGACCAAGCCCACTTACTAGCAAGACCCTGGCTGCGGCGGCGCCACACCACGGCGATCGACAACCTGACGAGGGTGTATGGCGAGCAGCTCAGCCAGGGCCAGCGCGAGGCCATCGCCGCGCAGTCGATCAACAGCTTTTTTCTCTCCTGCCTCGAATCGATCATCCAACCGGTTGACGCCTCCTTGATCAGCGCCGAGGGGGAGGGGCTCGACGAGCTGTTGCGGCTGCATCGCCAGGGCCAGGGGGTGATCGTGGGATCGCTGCACCTGGGTTGCTGGGATCTGGGGCTGCGCTGGCTGAGCGAACAGCTGGATACCCCATCTGTCGTGTACCGCCCCGCCCGCAATCCCTACAGCGACGTGCTGCTCAACCGGGCCCGCCAGGCCAACAGCTACTGCAATTGGATTCCCCAGGCCGATGCCAGGTCGATGTTGCGCTGCCTGCACCGCGGCGGCAGCCTCGTGGTGATGACCGACCTCTACAGCCGCAACAGCGAGGTGCAGGTCGACTTCCTCGGCCTGAGCACCAACTTCGTCAAAGGGCCTGCGGCCCTTTCGCAGAAATCGGGTTGCCCCCTATTTCCCGTGGCCCAGGTGCGGGAAGCGAACGGCCGCTTTCGGCTGATATTTGGCGCACCGCTATGGCCCGGCCAGGGTGCCGCCGCCCGGAGGGACCAGCTTGCCGCCGTAGCCCGCTGGCACGAACCCCTGATCCAGGCCTACCCGGAGCAGTACTACTGGATCAACCGGCGCTGGCGAACGGGCGATGGCAGCGGTGAGCGGCTGCGGCCCATTGGCCCACCCGGGCGCT
>CAMDSS010000235.1 GCA_945907085.1 Cyanobium sp. NIES-981
ACGGCCCTGCGCATCCTCTGCACCCTGCTCGCTCCCGATAGCGGCACCGTGCGGGTGGCGGGCCTCGATGGCCTGGCCGATCCCCGGGGGGTGCGCCGGTTGCTGGGCTACGTGGCCCAGGACGTGGCCATCGACAAGATCCTCACGGGGCGGGAATTGCTGCAACTCCAGGGCGACCTCTATCACCTGCCACGCCATCAGCGCGATCGCCGTATCGCTGAATTGATCGAGCTGATGGGCATGGGCGATTGGATCGATCGCCGTTGCGGCAGCTATTCGGGTGGCATGCGCCGCCGGCTCGATTTGGCAGCTGGTTTGCTGCACAGCCCCCAGGTTTTGGTCTTGGACGAGCCCACCGTGGGCCTGGATATTGAGAGTCGGGCGGCGATTTGGCAGGTGTTGCGCCAACTCCGGGATGGCGGCACCACCGTGCTGCTCAGTAGCCACTACCTCGAAGAGGTGGATGCCCTCGCCGATCACCTGGCGATTATCGAATCGGGCACCGTGATTGCCGAAGGGGCCCCCTCCTCCCTCAAGGCGGCCTTGGGCGGTGATCGCCTCACCCTGCGGGTGCGGGAATTCAGTGATGCCAGCGAAGCGGCCACGGTGCAAGCCCTGCTCCGGGATTGCCCAGGGGTGCGGCAGGTGGTGGTCAACCAGGCCCAGGGCTATTCGCTCAACTTGGTGATTGAGAACGATGGCGTGGTGGAGCAACTGCGCCAGCAATTGGCCACCGCCGACTTGCCTGTGTTTGCCCTAGCCCAAAGCCGCCCGAGCCTGGATGATGTGTATCTCCAGGCCACTGGCCGCACCCTGATGGATGCGGAGCTGGCCGTGGCCGGTAGCCGCGATCCCAAAGCTGAACGCAAAGCAAGCATGTGATGACCAGCGCCAATCCCACCATCTCCAATCGCTCACCGGACGCTGCGGAGCAGCCCTCCGCCCTGGCCGAGATCAGCCAGGAGACCCTGGCGCTCACCAAGCGGCTGTTTTTGCAGCTGCAACGCCGGCCCTCCACCCTGGTGGCCGGGGTGTTGCAACCGCTGATTTGGTTGGTGTTGTTTGGGGCGCTGTTTGCCAAGGCTCCCGCAGGCCTGCTGCCAGGTGGCATCAGCTACGGACGGTTCCTTGGCGCTGGAGTGATCGTCTTCACCGCCTTTAGTGCGGCACTCAATGCCGGCCTGCCGGTGATGTTTGATCGGGAATTCGGCTTTCTCAACAGGTTGCTCGTGGCACCCCTGCGCTCGCGCAGTTCGATCGTGCTGGCTTCCGTGCTTTACATCACCAGCTTGAGCTTGGTCCAGAGCTTGGCGATCATGGCAACGGCTGCCCTGCTCGGCTACGGCTGGCCCGGGGGGGTGGGCTTGCTCTTGGTTCTCATCACCCTGTTGCTGTTGGTGTTTGCGGTCACGGCCTTGAGCCTGGGGTTGGCCTTTGCCCTGCCGGGTCACATTGAGTTGATCGCGGTGATCTTTGTGGCCAACTTGCCGCTGCTGTTTGCAAGCACGGCGCTGGCACCGTTGTCGTTCATGCCCAGCTGGTTGGGCTGGCTTGCATCCCTAAATCCCCTTACCTTCGCGATTGAACCCATTCGCGCTGCCTACGCCGGCCAGTTCTCCCTCGCCGCCGTGGTGTTGGAGGCCCCCTACGGCGACCTCACCGCCGGCACCTGCTTGATGGTGTTGGCTGGTTTGGCAGCCGGGTTGTTTCTCCTGATTCGGCCATTGCTGGATCGCAAGCTCACCTGAATCCCACTCCCGTGGTTGCCTCCCGCCCGCTCCCAGCTGTCCCCCGCCCCGAAATCTCCGATCGTCTTTTGGCGGCCGTTGCGGAGCGGGATGGGGCCCTAGCCCATCGCTTGCTGCAGCAGTGGGTCCACCGCCGGGGTCTGCTGTCTTTGGAGGCTTGGATCCTGGGTCCCCTGCTTTCGAGCCAAGGACCCGGGGCTTCTGCTTGGTTGCGCCTTTGCCTCGAGGACAGTGCTCAAGAACCAAGGGCTGCGCTCGAGGCGGCACCAATTGATCAAGCCTTGCCCGGGGTGCCCGATTCACCAGCTCCTGCCCCGGCCTCGTTGGCGGCCCTGCGGGCCTGGTTGCCGGACCGCTCGGAAGACCTTCCCTTGGCCGGCTGAACGTGAGTCACCCTGCGACCCTGCCGTCTTTGTTGGCTTCTGGCTTGATTGTCTCGGTGCAGGCACCTGAAGGCTCGCCCATGCGGGACCCGGAGGTGATTGCGGCCATGGCCGAGGCGAGCTTGCGCAATGGGGCCTCGGGCGTGCGGCTTGAGAGCCCTGAGCACATTGGCGCCGTGCGCCGCCGCTGCCCTGATGCCTTGATTGTGGGTCTCTGGAAGCGGACCTATGGCGATAGTCCCGTTTACATCACGCCAGGCTGGGCGGAGATTCAGGCGGTTTGGGGCGCAGGGGCCGATGTGGTGGCGATCGATGCGACCGACCGCCACCGGCCGGGCGGGCAATCCCTGGAGGAGCTGGTCCGCCGCGCCACCACCGACCTCGGGGCCGTGGTGATGGCCGATATCGATAGTGTCGCCAACGGTTTGCGGGCCGTCGAATTGGGCTGTGGCTGGGTGGGCACAACCCTCTACGGCTACACCGAAGCCACCGCTGACCACAGGCCGCCTGGCTGGGATCTGTTGGGCGATCTGAAGCGCCAACTCCCGGTAGGCACCAGCTTGATTTGCGAGGGAGGCCTTGCCTCTGCAGATCAGGCTCTGCGGGCCCTTGGGCTCGGTGCCGATGCCGTGGTGGTGGGAACCGCCATCACAGGTGTGGACCTCCAGGTGGCGGCCTACGTGGCAAAAATCCAAGGTCGGTAGGGGGGAGGGGACTCCCCCCGCGGGATCACATCATCCCGGGCATGCCCATGCCGCCCATACCACCCATGCCTCCCATACCACCCATGCCGCCCATGTCGCCACCGGGGCCAGCTGGGGCCACGGGTTCGGGTTTGTCCGCGATGACCGCTTCGGTGGTGATCAGCAACGACGCAATCGACACCGCATCCTGCAGGGCCAGACGCACCACCTTGGCGGCATCCAGGATCCCTGCTGCCAGGAGGTCTTCGTAGGTGTCGGTCATGGCGTTGTAGCCCTTGCCATCGCGTTTGATTTCGGCAACCACGACCGCTGCGTCTGCGCCGGCATTGGTGGCGATTTGGCGCACGGGCGCGGCAAGAGAGCGCTGCACGATCTGCACCCCAGTGCGCTCGTCACCGCTGCAGCTGGCGGCCAGGCCATCAAGGCCATCGGCCAGTTGCAGCAGGGTGCTGCCGCCGCCGGCGATGATCCCTTCCTCCACCGCGGCGCGGGTGGCATTGAGGGCATCCTCAATCCGTAGTTTGCGGTTTTTGAGCTCGGTTTCGGTGGGGGCGCCCACCTTGATCACGGCGACACCGCCAGCCAATTTGGCGATTCGCTCCATCAGCTTTTCGCGGTCGTAATCCGATTCGGTGTTGTCGAGTTCCCGGCGGATGGCAGCCACCCGATCAGCCACGGCGTTCTGGTGGTCACCGCTGGCCACGATGGTGGTGCTGTCTTTGGTGATGGTGATGCGGCGGGCGCTGCCCAGGTCGTTCAGCCCGACTTTGTCGAGGGTCATGGCCTGGTCTTCGCTCACCACGGTGGCGCCGGTGAGGATGGCGATGTCGGCGAGCATGGCCTTGCGGCGATCGCCAAAGCCCGGAGCCCGCACTGCGGCCACCTGGAGCACCCCCCGGTTCTTGTTGACCACCAAGGTGGCCAGGGCTTCACCCTCCACTTCTTCGGA
>CAMDSS010000236.1 GCA_945907085.1 Cyanobium sp. NIES-981
ACCGCATGATCACCATGAGCATTGCATCCATGGATGGTGTCTCAGCCAACGGATGGTGTCTCAGCCAACGGATGGTGTCTCAGCCAATTTGGTTAAAGAGTTGAAATTTTGCTGGGAATTACTCGGCGTAATATAATCAACAGCTTATAGCTAGACGTGATCGGATCTTCTTCGGCTGTTTCGATAATTCTTTAGGCTCGCTATTGCATTGCTTAGGCAGTATCAAGGGTGGACGCCTGGCTGGGCTTTTCCGGTAAGAATGCCCATGTTGATATTGCCAATGCGACTTAACTTTTGCAGTTTTTTATCGCTTTGCTACATCAAATCTCGTTTTAGGACCACGCAGAGATAGTCGGGGGCTTTATAGCGGCTTGGCAGGCATGTATGGAGTTGCTCGAGTCTGCTCCAGGCGACAGTTCTTTGGATTGCTGCGACTGTTTTACCTTCTTTAATCAGAATCCGTAGGGCTTTGCAGTACAGGGAGTAATTGGCTTCGAGTTCGCCGATTGTTAGTCCTTGGCTATGGCTCATCGCCGCAGGTTGCACCCGGGAGTTGCGAGGGTGCAGGTTTACCCTACCGCTCCGTTGCCCCGGTTCCCCAGTTGCTCCCTGGGCTGGAGCTGCAGCCTGCTGCAGAGCCGCGGCAGGGTCAGTCCCTGCACGAGCAGATTCACCACCACCACAATGAAAATAATGCTCTGGGCATTTTGGGCAAGACTGCTCACCACGGCGGGGTCGATGCCCCGCAGCTGGGGGATTTCGCTCACCACCTTGTAGGAGAGCGCTAGGGGCACAGCTCCCCTTAGGCCGCACCAGGCGATCAGCACGCTTTCCCTTCGGCTGAAGGGGGAGAGGGGTTGGAGGATCAGCACGCTGATGGGACGGGCCACAAACATCAACACGGCGGCCGTAATCAGCCCGACCGGTAGGGCGGGCCAGAGCTCCAACGGATCCACAAGCAATCCAAACATCAAAAAGATGGTGATTTCCGTCATCGTGTTGAAGGGGAGTAGCACCTCCTGCAGGGATTCGTGGTTGATCTCGCTATGGCGGTACGTCATGTTTGTCATCAGCACCCCGGTGAGATAAACGGCGATGAAGCCTGATCCGCCTAGAAAGTGGGCGCAGCCGTAATCCACAAAGGCAATGGAGATCGCCACAATCAGCAACTGGGACCGTTCATAGGCGAGATGGTCGATCACGAATTTGGCGACATAGCCAAACAGGGCCCCCGCAATCAATCCGCCTCCCACCTGCTGCATGAAATCCCTAAGGCCGCTAAGGGCCACCTGCTCAAGGGCCGCATCGGTAGTGACCTGGCCGCTAAACGTTCTTAAAAAGAGCCCACCCACCAGGCCAAAGACCAGCAGGGCGGAGGGATCGTTCACGGAGGATTCGAATTCGAGCAGGTGCTGCAGCCGCTTGGGCAGGGCGGGCTGAACCCTGGCGAGCACGCTGATCGTGGCCCCGGCGTCGGTGGAGCCCAGGCAAGCTGCAATCAGCAAGGCCGCGCCGATCGGCATGGAATTGTTGACCCCCGGCGTGATGGCATTCCCTGCGGGCGAAGAGAGAAACCAGAGCAGGCCTCCCAACATCACCGATGACACGAGCACACCACCGACGGCCAGCACCACCCCGTATTCCAGAAAGCCCCGGATCGCCTTGATGTCTGTCTTGAGCCCGGCATAAAACAGCAGTAGGGCCAGGCCAAAAATGAACAGCTCGTTGGCCTGGTTGTGGGTGACATCGAGATAGTTCACGTTGATCCCGAGGCCCAGGAGCAGTACCCCCAGGATCGCTGGAACACCGAGCTTGATGGAGAATCGGCTGATGGCCAGGGTGCCAAGAAACAGCAGGCCAATAAACAGCAACTGGGCTTCGATGGGGATCGCGTTCAGGCCTGGGGCCTTGGCGACCAAGGGCTTCAAGATCAAGGCGGCGAGGGACGGCATGCTCGTGGTCAGCTGGCGTTCAAGGTCGCAGCTTGCGCGTCATTGAGTCTGCCTGCATGGTGCAGCACGTTGGTGATTTGATTAATCGACAACACCGCATGGCAGCGGTAGCCAGCCTCCGAGAGTCGTTCCTTGGCGTGGCGGTCGTGGTCGCCACCATGGTCGATAAACACGACCACATCGCGAACCACCAGCCCTGAACTCTCCAGCTTGGCGATGCCTTCCAGCACGCTGCCACCGGTGATCAAGATGTCGTCGACCACCACCACGTGGTCACCTTCTTTGAAATCACCTTCGATCAACCGGCGGGCTCCATGGGCCTTCACCTCCTTGCGCGGATAGATCAGGGGCTTGTGCAATTGCAAGGACAGGCCTGTGGCCGTTGGCAACGATCCATAGGGGATGCCTGCGATGCGATCAAAGATCAGCCCTTCGAGCTGGCCAGCGTAGGCATGCAGAACCCGGTGGAAGAGGTTGGGATCGGAGATGATTTGGCGTAGGTCGATGTAGTAATTGAACACGGCTCCCGAGGCCTGTACGTAGTCGCCAAAGAGCAGACAGCCAATGTCAAACAGCTCCACAATCAGGCTGGAGAGCTCTTCGTCGGGTTGCGGTTTGTCCTGTTGCGCGGGGTTGGGGTGCGACTCGAGCGGGTCCCGGGATGGGGTGGGATCTGGCAGCCAGAGATCGCAACGGGGCCCATCCTGTTGGTCTTGATTGGTGCGGGTTTGCTTCTCCAGCCAGCGTTCCCGGGTGCTGCTGATTTGTTGCTTGAGGCCCTCCGCCTTTGCGGCGAGGTTGTCCTCCACCAACAGGTGTTGGGGCAGGGGGAGCAGCAGGCCATCGGCGGCGGCGCTGAGCCCGGCTTCCAGCATGGCCTCGAGGTTGTCTTCTTCGCTCCACAGGCTGCGCAGAATTAAAAAACGTTCGGGAGCCTCGGCCCGGACCCGGGCCAGGATCGCCGGATCACTGGTGCCCACCTCGAGCAGCACTTGCTCCGGGGTACCCCAGAGCTGGGTTTCGCGCACGATCTGTAGGTAGAGGGGTGTCTCTTCGCTTGGGTAGTGCTGGAACAGCCTGGCCGCCTGGTTGGAGCTGTGGCATGTCATCACCACGGCCTTGCCGGGGTAAAGCAGAAAGGGGGCGGCGATGTCTTGGCCCGCGAGCGGAGAGAGGGTTACCGCATCGGCGCCAAACTCTTTAAACAGGTAGTGGGCCATCGCCGACGACGAATTCAGATCGCCGTGTTTGGTGTCCACGATCAGCGGTAGCTCCCGGGGCACCAGATCCCGCACCTCCAGCAGCAACTCCAAGCCCACAGGCCCCAGGGATTGGTAGAAGCCGAGGCTTGGTTTGTAGGCGCAGACGTGGGGGGCGGTCTCCTCGATCACGGCCTTGATCCAATGGCGCGCCTGGCTCAAGAACGAGCGTCCCCCCATGCCGTGGCGGGTCGCCCAGCTCTGCAGCATCTCCGGGTTGGGGTCGAGCCCAGTCACCAGCAGCGACTGGCGCTCAGCTATCGCATCTGTTAATTGGACGAAGAAGCTCATGCCAATACGCCTCCATGGCCGAAGCCAGAAGGCCTCCCAGCTCCGACAGGATCGCACCGATGGCGGCTGATCCAAACCCCCCACTCCAAATTTCCCTATCCCAGGCGCCCCTGGTTCGAGCTGGGGCTGGGGTTTAGGTGGGAGGTGTTGGTGGGTGGAGGCTGCGTTGGCTGTGCAAAGGGCACCTATGATGGATGCTTGGCGCCTTGGAGACGTGAATAAGGGAGTGGTCTTGTGAATAAGAAAGAGATCTTGCTGGATTACAGGCAAAATCCTGA
>CAMDSS010000237.1 GCA_945907085.1 Cyanobium sp. NIES-981
CCGGCCGGCCCAGGCTTGATGAAGGCCAGCTGATCCTCACGGTGAAGCTCAAAAGCGAGGGCAAAGACGAGCTGCCCCTCGACTTCACCTTCGTCAAAATTGAAGAGCAGTGGCGGGTAGATCGGATCACCAAGCTCGCAGCGGCCTGAGCCCTCGGCCGTGAGCGAAGCCCGCACCACCGAGCTGCGTCGGCTGCTCAACCGAGCGGCCCACGCCTACTACGTGCTCGACGCTCCCGAGATGGAGGATCCGGTTTACGACCGGCTCTACCGGGAGCTTTTGGAGCTCGAAACCGCCCACCCGGAGCTGATCACCCCGGACAGCCCAACCCAGAGAGTGGGGGGCTCTCCGGCCGAAGGCTTCCAGAGCGTGGCCCACCGGATCGGCCTGCTCAGCCTCGACAACGCCTTCAGTGCGGAGGAGCTGGAGGCCTGGTACGGCCGCCTGCTCAAGGTGCTCGACCGCACGGGTGATCTCGCCATGGTGGGGGAGCTCAAGATCGACGGCAACGCCCTGGCCCTCAGCTATGGGCAGGGGCTGCTGGTGCGGGCCGCCACCCGCGGCGACGGCGAGCACGGTGAGGAGATCACCGCCAACGTGCGCACGATCCAAAGCGTGCCCCTGCGCCTGCAGCTGGAGCGCCCTCCGGAGTGGGTGGAGGTGCGCGGCGAGGCCCTGATTCCCGATGGCGTCTTCGCCGGGATCAACGCCGAACGGGAAGGCCGCGGCGAAGCCCTGTTCGCCAACCCCCGCAATGCATGTGCCGGCACCCTGCGGCAGCTGGATCCGAAGGTGGTGGCGGCGCGGCGGCTGGATTTCTTCGCTTACACCCTGCACCTGCCCGACGACTGGCAGCCGGGCCCAGCCGATCCGCCGCGGCCCAGGAGCCAGTGGGAAAGCCTGCAGTGGCTCCAGGCCGCTGGCTTCAAGGTGAACCCCAATGCGGCGCTGCTGCCGGATCTGGCGGGGGTGGAAGCCTTCTTCACCACCTGGGACACGGGCCGCCGCGCCCTGGCCTATGCCACCGATGGCGTGGTGGTGAAGCTCAACGACCTGCGCCTGCAGGATGCCGCCGGCTTCACCCAGAAGGCCCCCCGCTGGGCCATCGCCCTCAAGTACCCGGCGGAAGAAGCCCCCAGCAGGCTGCTGCGGCTGGCCTACCAGGTGGGCCGCACTGGCGTGGTAACGCCCGTGGCCGAGTTTGAACCGGTGCCCCTGGCCGGCACCACGGTGAGCCGCGCCACCCTGCACAACGCCGACAGGCTGGCGGAACTGGATCTGCACGCGGGCGACACGATCGTGGTGCGCAAGGCCGGCGAGATCATCCCCGAGGTGGTGCGGGTCCTGCCAGATCTACGCCCGGCCGGGGCCGCTCGCCTGGAACTGCCCCACGTGTGTCCCGAGTGCGGATCGGAGCTCGTGCGCGAGGAGGGTGAAGCCGCCACCCGCTGCGTGAATTCCAGCTGCCCGGCGATCCTGCGCGGCGCGCTGCGCCACTGGGTGAGCAAGGGGGCCCTGGATGTGGACGGCCTGGGGGCCAAGCTGATCGAGCAGTTGGTGGACCGGGGCCTGCTGCGCTCGATCGCCGATCTCTACGGCCTGGACGCCGCCCTGCTGGCCAGCCTCGATCGAATGGGCGCCAAATCGGCCGAAAACCTGGTGGCGGCCCTGGCGGCCTCCAAAGCCCAGCCCTGGCACCGCCAGCTCTACGGCCTGGGAATCCACCACGTGGGGGAGGTGAACGCCAAGGGCCTGGCCAAGGCCTTCCCTAGTGCGGCTGATCTGGCAACCGCTACGGCCAACACACCCGAGTCGATCACCGCCGTGTTCGGCATTGGCACTGAAATAGCCCAATCGCTGCAGCAGTGGTTTGCCACCCCCGCCAACCAGCTGCTGCTGCAGGCGTTGGAGAGGCTGGGCTTCTCGCTGGCAGCCGAGACCGAGGCGCTGGCAACTGGACCCGAGACGCCCCTAACCGGGCAGACCTTTGTGCTCACAGGCAGCCTGCCGTCTTTGAGCCGCAGCGCCGCCCAGGCCCTGATTGAGGCGGCCGGCGGCAAGGTGAGCGGCTCGGTGAGCAAGAAAACCAGCTATTTAGTGGCTGGCGAGGAAGCAGGCAGCAAACTAAGCAAGGCCAAGAGCTTGGGGGTGGCGGTGCTGGATCAAGCGGGGCTGCTGGAGCTACTCAAGGCTGGGGCGCCTTAGGGCTGGAGCAGGCCGATCACCTCGGCCATGGATAGATGCCTCCTCATCCCCATCAATGGACCCGCCCGGCAGGATGGCCTCATGGATCATCCCCTGCCGCAGGCCTACCGCTGGATCAAAACGGAGTGCGGTCGCGCCAAATACGACCAACTGGCCGCCAAATCGAGTCTGTTTTCCAGTCTGCGACTGGCCTGGTTTGTTTTGATTGCGGCGATCCGCGATTGGCGACTGCCCCCTCCCGCTCATTTGCCTTCACATCAAACACCTGGTTCTGAACCCTGAAGCGCCCGCTGCGCCGCCTTACCGACCAGCCAAACGCTGGCGACGGTGGCCAACAGGCCGCCAATCCGCAGAGCCCAGGTGCCGGCATCGGCCTCGCCGGAGAGCACTTCGCCGAAGCGGGCCACATCACCGGCCAAGGCGCCCAGGCCGCAGAACAGAATCGTGCCGGGCAGGATGGCGACCAAGCCAATGGAATAGTCGCGCAGGCTCACCTCGCTGAGGCCATAGGCGAAATTGAGCAGGGAGAAGGGAAAGGCCGGTGACAGCCGGGTGAGCAGCACCAGCTTCAGCCCCTCCCGGCTCACCGCCTGCTCGATCGCCAGCAGCTTCGGCACCGCCGCCAGCCGCCGGCGGGCCCAATTGCGCAACCAGGTGCGGCCGAGCAGGAAAGCGGCCTCGGCCCCCAGGCAGGCCCCTACAAACACGATCAAGCTGCCCCACCAGGCGCCATACAGGGCGCCAGCCAGCATCGAAGCCCATACCCCTGGCAGCAGCAGGGTTACCCAGAGGGCGTAGAGGGGCACAAAGACCAGGGCACCGGCAGGAGAGCGCAGGAGGTCAAGCAACTTGGCTGTCGTCTCAGGATTCAGCCAGTCGCCTGGGGAAGACATCAATAAATGCAAGCAATGGCTGGGACCGGCAGCTGGCCCACTGCCGGTAGCTTGACAGCTGCTTCCAATCAGCCATGGAGATCAGCCTGCTGGGTACGGGCCTGCTGGGTGGAGCGATCAGCGAGCGGCTTCTTAACTGCGGCCACCGGCTCACGGTGTGGAACCGCAACCCCAAGCGCTGCATGCCCCTGCTGGGCCTGGGCGCCCGGGCCGCCGCCAGCCCCGCTGAGGCCGTAGCCGCCGGCGAGCTGGTGATCACCGTGCTCAACGACGGCCCCACCACCAGCTCCGTTCTGCTGGAGCAGGCCGGCATGGCCCTGGCGGGCAAGCTTGTGCTTCAAGTGGCCACGATCGCCCCTGGGGAAAGCGAGGCTTTGGCAACTGGCTTGGCTGAGCTGGGTGCCGAACTGCTCGAGACGCCGGTGCTGGGCAGCAAGCCAGAAGCTCTCGCCGGCTGCCTACAGCTGATGGTCGGCGGCAGCGCCGCGGCCCTGGAGAGGGCCCGGCCCGTGCTCGCCCACCTGGGCGGCGAGCCCCACCACCTGGGACCGGTGGGGGCCGCCCTCACTACCAAACTGGCCCTCAATCAATTGATTGCCAGCCTCACCCATAGCTTCAGCCTCAGCCTGCACCTGGTGCAGAGGGCGGGCGTGGATGTGGAGAAATTCAT
>CAMDSS010000238.1 GCA_945907085.1 Cyanobium sp. NIES-981
CTATCTGTTGCCTCCTGCTCCGTTGGCAGGGGCCGTTGCCGCGCCCAGGCAGGCGCTGGCTCCTCGCCAATGAAGTGGGCAAAGAAGTCCGTCGCCACCCACAGGTCGCCGTCCTCATGGGTGATGGGTTTTTGGCGGGCGATCCGCTCTTTGAGGACCTGATCTTCTACGGGGCCGTAATCGCCCGCAGCCAGGCGGGCATTCATCAAGCCCAGCTGGATGAAGGTCACCGGGTAGGGCTGCTCGATCTTGCCCCGCTGCAGCTTGTTGAAAGTCGAATCGGCCACGGCCGGGAAATCGGCGGCCTTGCCCCAGCGCAGGGGGATGTCATGGCTCCAGCCGCCCCGCTCCAGCCACAGGGTCAAGGTGCGGCCAAAGGCCAGCCGGGCCTCCTGGGGTGGGTAAAGGGCATGGATCGGATTGGCCATCGCGCTCTCCTACGGGTAACGCCAACTAGCGCACACTCTGCTTGATCTCGGCCCCTATCGCCACGGGTTGCTCTGGCAGGGCCAGTACCAGCCGCGCCCATTGCTCTGGGGTCAGCACCACCCGCCAGGAGCCACCACGAAAGCGGATCAAGCTGGCGGCATGGGGCAGGCCGCCACACAACCGTTGCCGTTCAGCGCCCAAGGGCTTTTCCCGGGCAGAGCGGGCCACATCGCTCCAATTGGCCACCTGCAAGGCAAAGCCAGGCAGCCCTTCGAGATCGCCCTGGTCGTCCTGGCGTCCGGCGCCCAGCTTGCGGCGAATGGGCCTTTCCAGCAGCAAGCTAAGCAAGGCCGCCGCCTCCCGTTCGGCGCTGTCTCCGCGGCGTTTGGCGGCATTAGCCATAGCGCTGCCTGCAAGCTGGTAGAAATGTAGCAAGCGCTAGGGAGAAGGCACACCCTTAGCGCCTGGTGTTTGGCTGGCATGAACCGGGCCTTGAGCTGACCCTTGACCTGAGCCTTGCGCTTGCCCTGGGCGGTGGCTCAGGGGCCCATCGACCCGTTGTGCCACCGATTGGCCGCCCGTTTGGTGGAGCCGCACCAGGGCCTGCCACTCACCCGGATGGGCCGCGATCCATTCCCGCGCCAGGTTCCGCACCGGCTGGATGCAGCCAGCTCCCGGGTAGCGCATCGCCGGCGAGCGCCGACCTGGCCAGCCGCTCGGGCCGTGGTGGCCATCGCCGGAGCGCATCCGGTCCCGTTCCAGTTCCCGGCTGGCCGGGGTGGCGACATCGAGGTCCTCCAGGCTCATCAGGCCCCGGGCCACCAGCACCGCCAATTGCATTCCCAGGCTCATGACCCCTGCCCCCAGCGAACGGGATGCAGTTCAGGCAGGGCCGCCAGCTGGGCCAGCACACCCCCCGGTTCGTGGCGGGCGCCGTCATGCCCTCCATGTCCCTGGGCGTCGAACTCTAGCTGGCTGCTCGGTAGCGGCTGGAAGCCGGTTCCCGCCATCCGTTGGGCCAGATCGGGCCGCAGGCCCCAGTTGAAATTGGGCAGGCCGTTCTCCAGGCGGTAGAGGTAGCGCAGCAGGGCCACCGGGATCGCCAGCTCCTGGGGCCGGGCTGGATCGAGCAGCAACTGTGCGCTGGCATAGGCCAGGTGGTGGGAGCTCAGTTCCTGCTGCACCTGGATCGGCAGGGTGGTCCACAGCAGCAGCTGGGCATCGACGCTGGGCCGCTTGGCGTAGGGCAGCAATTCGCAGATCGCCCCAACGGCGCTGGCAAAGTCCTTGGCAGTGATCGCCATCGCTTACGCCCCCCCGCCCTGTTGAACTAGGGCTGAGCGAAAGGACGCCTGGGACTGCTGCCACTCAGCGGCATAGCTCGCTAGTTCCGACGCGCTGGGCAGGGTTGGGTTGGGCACATGGGCTGAGTGCATCCAGGCATTGGGGCCCAGGTCCTGTCCCGTTGGGTTGGCCTGCTTGAGCAGCTTTTCGCGGTGGCTGATGTAGGCGCAGGTCACCTCGGTGTCACTGCAGGACTTGCCGTAGGTGGCGCGGTAGCGGCGAATGAAGCTCGGCAGCCCTGGCCAGAGACTGCCCTCATCGAGCTCCTCATCAGTGACCAGGACCGGTTGGGGCTGGCTTTGGCGCCAGCTGAGCCAGGTGCGGAATTTCACCATTGCCCAGCCCTTCTGCACGCCCGTCACCAGCTGCTCGCGCACCGCCTCGATGCCACCTAAAGGCGATTCGACGATCTGGATCAGCTCGCTTTGCAGCACCGCAAAGGCCATCGCCGTACGCGGTCCGGGCTTGCCGCACCAGAAGTGGATCAGCTCAGCGCCCACCTCGAATAGCCGCCGATCGACCGGAATGCGGTGCGGATCGAAGTGCGGATCGAAGTTCGGATCGGGCACCACCACCGGAGCCGGCGCCGGCCCACCAGCCCCAGCAGCACCACCAGGGCAAGCCGTAACCGGGCTGTTCCCCCCTGTTAACGGCTGCTGGCTGTTGGTCTGGCTGCTGGCATGGCTGTTGGGTTCCCTCCAGCTCAAATTGTCCAAAAAGGGTCCCTCCTCCTCCTCGGATCTGCTGGCTGTTGAGCCGGCCTGGGCCGCTGAGGAGGAGGTAGGAGGAGGAGTTATTCCTTTCTTCTCTACTTCTTTACTAGATATAGAGGGGTGAGCATTTTCTGCTCGCTGCTGAGTACTTTCTGCTCGCTTTTGAGTTTTTTCTGCTCGGGGGGTGAGCACTTTTTGCTCAGCAGGCCCTAGGGCGCGTTGCGAGGTGAGTGTTTTTTGCTCACCGGTTGGGCTTTCAAGCGCAATCCAGTTGCAGAGCGGGTTTTCGCTGAGCGCTTTTTGCTCACCACTCGTTTCGAAGCCCTCGTGGCTGAGTCTTTTTTGCTCACCCCCTCCGCTGTCCTGCTCACAGGTGAGTGATTTCTGCTCACCCCCTTCTTTGATCTGATCAGGTGTGAGTGGTTTTTGCTCAGTAGGGTCTGGCCCTTGCCCTTCCAACTCGTCCTCCGCGTCCGGCATCGAGAAGGCCACCAGGGGCAGCAGCTCGGCGAGAGCCTTACGGGCACTGGCCTGGGACACCCCGGCAATGCGGGCCAACGAGCGGCTGCTCTGGGCGGGTATCGGCCGGTCGTTGCGGAAGTAGGTGAGTAGCCGCAACCAGCAGCGCAGGGCAGAAGAACTCATCCGATCGCAGGCCCAGCTGGCGCGGGCGTAGTCGATCTGCAGATAGGGGCGCCCCGGCACCAGGCCAGGGCAGGACGGGGAAGCAAGCATTGGTCCTCAGGGTTGAGGGATCAGGGCAGCGCTGCGACTCGGGGTGCCGCCTTGCCCGGTCCTGGCGGCAGGGATTACGGGCAGCGGCAAGGAAAACCGTTGCAGCGCGCTGCTACTTGCGGACGCTATCATGGGTTTCTGAACTGTGTTGGCCTAGTCAGCGGCAACCAGTGGAGCAGCAGCGCCCCCTCCCAGTGGCAGGTCCCATGGCAGCTCCAACTGCAATTCCTCTGGAGGCGCTTCCCGTCCAGGCCCCGGCGCTGGACTCCCACCTAGTCCTGGCAAAGGCCAGCAGCTGGCTTGAGCCCCTGCCGATTGCCCGTGATGACGCCAGCTGGACCTACTGGCACACCCAAACCGGCCACCGCTTTCCGGTCTCGATCACCGGGGTCATCAGCCGCGTGCACAAAAGCAGCATTGCCCTGGCGCGCATTGAGGCTTGCCGGGAGGTGTGGGAACCCCGCGGCAACACCTGCCATGCCGCCCTGCAGCACTTTGCGATCGCCCGCTGGGGGCTCCCTGCGATTCAGG
>CAMDSS010000239.1 GCA_945907085.1 Cyanobium sp. NIES-981
GGTTGCATCAGGGTCGTTGGTGGGCCAGGTAGCCAACGGTGAGATCACCGGGATCGCTCTGGATGTAGAGGTAGCCGGCCCCCGAAGCGAGCACCACTACCCGGTAGTTGTAGACGCCCCCCAAGCCATCCACCTCCCGCAGCCGGCCCAGGCAATCGGCCTCCAGGTTCAAGCTGCCGGTGTAAGGCGCCTGCTCGCGTTTGCCGCCATAGCTGGACACGGCCTGGCCGCTCACCTTGCCGCCACGCCACTGCTCGCGCTGGATCACGGCGTTGGGCTGCCAGCTGCCTGACTGAAACGTGAAGCCCTGCTGCTGGCTGATCACCAAACCATCCAATTGGCTGACGGTGCAGGGGCGCTCGGGCTGGGGAAGGTATTGGGAAGTGAACACCACCCCCGCGCTGGTGCTGATCCCAACCTTGGGCCGCCCTGCCCCATCGAGGGCGACTTGGGACGGCATCAGCCCGGAGCGATCCGCCCGCTGCACCGCCACCCAACAGCCCGGCATCACGGCATAGCTCGCGAGGTAGCGCTGCTCCTCAAACAGCTTGCCCTGGCGACTAAAGCGCACCCCTTCAATGCGGCCATTGGGCAGCCAACGCTCCTGGGCCAATTCCGCCAAGGGGGTCACGCCCTTGCGCCCCTGGCCCGCCACCACATAGCCACCGAGCTGGGGAGCCGGACAACCCAAGGGGGTTGATGGGGCCGTCTGGGCCCGCGCCGCCGGTGGCGCTGCCGCTAACAGGGCCGATGCCTGCGTCGCCAGGGCCAGGGCCATCAACACAGCAGGGGAACGGTCGACCAGGGCGCGCACGGAGGAACAAGCCAAAAACCTTTGGGCCTTATAGCCCCGGGGGTTCTATTTGCCGATGCAGAAACGGGAAAACACACGATCGAGCACGGCCTCGCTCACCTCTTCACCGGTGATCTCCCCCAGGCTGTAAGCCGCCGATCGCAGATCAATGGTCCAAAAGTCCCAAGGCAGCTGCTGCTCGGCTGCCTCGAGGGAGCGCTGCAGGCTGGCCGCCGCAGCGGCCGCCAGATCGCGCTGACGGGCATTGAGGGCCACCTGGAGCCCCTCCAATGGGCCGGCTCCACAGCGCTCCAGCAGCAGGGCCACCAGGGCATCGCGCCCCTCGCCGGTGAGGGCACTAAATCGGCCATGGGCTGGGTCGTTGGCGGGGTCGGTTGGCTTCGGCTCCACCCATTGGTCGAGCTTGTTGCCCGCCACCACCAAAGGCACCCCCTCGGGCACCAGGTCGCGCAGGGCCTGGTCGGCTGGGGTCCAACCGGCGGTGAGATCAAACAGCAGCAGCACCACATCGGCACTGGCGAGGGCCTCCAGGCTGCGATCAATGCCCAGCTGCTCCACCCGGTCGTCGGTGGGGCGGATGCCGGCGGTATCAAGCAGGGTGAGGGGTACGCCTTCGAGCACCAACTGGCTCTCAAGCAGATCGCGGGTGGTGCCGGGTAGGTCGGTCACGATGGCCCGCTGCCTCTGGCTGAGCAGGTTGAGCAGGCTGGATTTGCCCACATTGGGCCGGCCCACAATCGCCACCCGCAGGCCTTCGCGCAGCAGCTCGCCCTGGCGGGCCTGCACCACCAACTGCTCCAAGTCGCCCAGCACCGCCGTGAATTCAGCCACCACGGCCCGACCATCGAGCGGGGGGAGATCCTCCTCGAAATCAACCCGCGCCTCCAGTTCGGCCAACTGATCCAGCAAGCGCTCCCGCAGGGCGCTGATTTGCTGCTGCACCCCCCCATCCATGCCAGCCATGGCCAGCTGGGCAGCCCGGCGGCTGCGGGAACACACCATCTCGCTAATGGCTTCTGCCCGAGTGAGATCCAGGCGCCCGTTGAGGAAAGCCCGCTGGCTGAATTCCCCTGGCAGAGCTCGCCTCGCCCCGGCCGCCAACACCAGCTCCAGCACCCGCTGCACCGCCACCAAGCCGCCATGGCAATGGAACTCCACAACGGTTTCCCGGGTGAAGCTGCGGGGGGCCCGCATCAGCAACAGCAAGGCTTCGTCCACCCGCTGCTGGCTAGCGGGATCCACCACGTGGCCGTAGAGCACCCGATGGCTCTCCCAGCTCTGGCTGCCCGGGGCCACAAACAGCTGCTGCCCGATGGCTTCCGCCCCAGCCCCGGAGATCCGCACAATGGCCACGCTGCCCTCCCCCGGGGCCACCGCCGTGGCAATGGCCGCAATGGTGTCGGAGCTGTGGTCGTGGGGATGGTCGGAGCCGATGGAGGAAACCATCACCCCATTTCAGCGGTTAGCTGGCCAGGCCGGGGAACACCATCAGATCGATATGGCCCCCACTGGGATGGCGCCATTCGCGAAATTCCGCTGCCAGGGCCCGCTGCTCGCCAGCCAGGGATTGGGCCTGCAGGTCTTGGAGGCGCTGGTGCACCAGATCGAGGGTGGTGTCAATCAGTTGGGCCGCTTGCTCGGCGGTCATGGCTCGGCTCGCGAAGGCTGGACCCGTTGTAGTCACGAAGCCCAGGAGAGGCTGTAGCGAAAGGCACTGGGGAGGAAGGCTCCCAGAGGCGAATCCGTACTGAAGCCAAAATCAGACCACGGCGGGCGCAAACAAGTCAAAAATAAAGGTCAACCTATTGACTAACAAATTAGATGTTTACAACATAACCAAGACCCCTATCGAGGCCTATCAAAAAAAGCATCCACCTCACAGCACCTAAACTCATTAGGAAGAAACGCGTCAAATGCCAGCTCCTCTCAAAATAGCCATCATTGGTGCAGGGCCTGCCGGACTCACCTGTGGCTTAGCCCTGGCAAGACGCGGGATTGACCTCACGATCGTTGAAAGAGGCGTCAATCACCTCGAGGCGGCCACCTACAACCCCAATCGCAGCTACACCATCGATATCACAGGTCATGGCAAAAAAGCCGCAGACCATGTGGGAGCCACCAAACGCTTTGACCAAGAACTGATTCAATTTCGTGGCCTCAAATTAGCACTCCCGGCCTGGACAAATCGAGCGCCCAATAAAACAATTACCGAGGCCTATCCAGGGCAAGGTTGGACTGGAAGTCGGGGAGATATTTGCAGGGTTCTTCAAGCAGAATTAAGCGAAATCAACTCGCCCAACAAACGCCTACTTTTTTCCACAGAGGCCCATCTCGTTGACGCTAAAAAAGGCATCCTTCTTCTGGAGTCAACAGACAACAAAATCTCCCACGAAGAAACATTTGACATGATCATTGGCTGTGATGGGAGCGGAAGCGCCACCCGCTCTTCACTACAACAGCTTGATCCATCGTTCTCTGTGTCATCAATGGACCTGGGGAATCACTCAATCATGCTGCATCTTGACCAACATCTTGATGAGTTAAATCCCGAGTATCTATACGTACACGCAGTTCGCCCGGTTGCGGCCATAACCGGAGCCGTTAATGGCCCGAACGGGCCAAAAGATCCCCGCTGGTTTTGCCAGCTTGGCTTTTCCGGGTTTCGTAGTTTTAAATCTACAGATGAGGCCAAGAAGTTTCTTCTACAAACCCAACCATTGCTTCTTCGTTATGCATCACCACCACGCATCTCAGAGTTCAG
Source organism: Cyanobium sp. NIES-981 (assembly GCA_945907085.1). Taxonomy (GTDB): domain Bacteria; phylum Cyanobacteriota; class Cyanobacteriia; order PCC-6307; family Cyanobiaceae; genus Cyanobium_A. Next base: position 3,576 of record CAMDSS010000239.1, read on the forward strand.
CCAGCGGGACTGCATCGCCACAGGCAAATCCAAGCGCTGTTCTTCCCTCGTCAGCGGGCGGGTGGTGCTACTCGGCGATGCCGCAGCGCCGGTGCCCCCCATCGGCCAGGGTGTGAATGCCGCCATGGAA
>CAMDSS010000240.1 GCA_945907085.1 Cyanobium sp. NIES-981
CGGCCGCCACCTCTTCAGTGGTCTCGGGTAACACCACCAAAGGAGGTTGATGGCGCTCCAAGGTGAGGCCATCGCAGTCGTAGGCCAGCAACTCCTGGCGCGCAGCCACCACAGCCTTCGCCGGCAGGATCCGCCTCAGTTGGCGCTCGAGTTGGGGCCAATCGATGCTCACCCGTTCCAGGCCAGATCTTGATGGTTTGAACTTACTGAGAAACCAATCCATCCCGTTCTGGGTCAAGATGGGCGGCGGTCTTTTGTGCGGATGTCCCTTGGGGCGCCGCTGCCACCTCCGCTCCGACGTTGGCTGCTTCCTTGAACACCACCCGTTCCCAAGAACTGTTTCGTGCCGCCCAGACCCTGATGCCAGGGGGCGTGAGCTCACCGGTGCGGGCCTTCCGCTCGGTGGGGGGCCAGCCCCTGGTCTTTGACCGCGTCAAGGGTGCCTACGCCTGGGACGTGGATGGCAACCGTTTTATTGATTACATCGGTAGCTGGGGTCCCGCCATCTGCGGCCATGCCCACCCCGAGGTGCTGGCGGCCTTGCATGCGGCCATCGACAAGGGCACCAGCTTTGGCGCCCCCTGCGCCCTGGAAAACACCCTGGCCGAAATGGTGATTGAGGCCGTGCCCTCCGTCGAGATGGTGCGCTTTGTCAACAGCGGCACCGAGGCCTGCATGTCGGTGCTGCGGCTGATGCGGGCCTTCACCGGCCGCGAAAAGATCATCAAGTTCGAAGGCTGCTACCACGGCCATGCGGACATGTTTTTGGTCAAAGCCGGCTCGGGTGTCGCCACCTTGGGCCTGCCCGATTCCCCCGGAGTTCCCAAGAGCACCGCCGCCAGCACCCTGACGGCGCCCTACAACGACCTCGAAGCAGTCAAACAACTCTTCGCCGACAACCCAGGAGAAATTGCCGGTGTGATTCTCGAGCCCGTGGTGGGCAACGCTGGCTTCATCACCCCTGAACCGGGCTTCCTGGAGGGAATCCGCGAAATCACCAAGGAAAACGACGCCCTGCTGGTGTTCGACGAAGTGATGACCGGCTTCCGCATCAGCTATGGCGGCGCCCAAGCCAAGTTTGGGATCACCCCCGATCTCACCACCATGGGCAAGGTGATCGGCGGCGGCTTACCGGTGGGGGCCTACGGCGGCCGGGCCGACATCATGGCCATGGTGGCTCCGGCGGGCCCCATGTATCAAGCGGGCACCCTCAGCGGCAACCCCCTCGCCATGACAGCTGGGATCAAAACCCTGGAGCTGCTGAAGCAACCAGGCACCTACGAGCGATTGGACGCCATCACCCAGCGCCTCGCCACTGGGATTGTGGAAGCCGCCAGGGGAGCTGGCCTGCCAATCACAGGTGGTTCGGTTAGCGCCATGTTTGGTTTCTTCCTCTGCGAGGGCCCCGTTCGCAACTTCGAAGATGCCAAGGCCGCCGACACCGTGCGCTTCGGCAAGCTGCACCGGGCCATGCTGGAGAGGGGCGTTTATCTGGCCCCCAGTGCCTTTGAAGCGGGCTTCACCTCCCTGGCCCATAGCGACGACGACATCGACGCCACCCTCGCCGCCTTCCGCGAAAGCTTCGCCGCTGTCGCCTAAATGGCAGCTCATCGCCTGCAGCGCTTGGGCCCATGGCTGGCCCTCCTGGCCGCAGGGCTTGGGCTCACAGCCTGTAGCGACCCCAGCGCCAACCAACCCATCAACCTCGCCCAGGGGGTGCCGGTTGGGGCGGTGTTATCGCTGACTGGCAACGCCAATGTCTACGGCCAGGACCAACGCACAGGCCTCAACTTGGCCCTTGCCGCAATCAATGGCGGCGGCGGCATCAACGGCAAACCCATGGCCCTGCGCCTGGAGGACGGCGGCAGCGACGAGTCCGCCGCCAACGCGGCCTTCACCCTCCAGATCAACCGTGGTGTGCTGGCCCTCGTTGGGCCCACCCTCTCCCAGCAAGCCTTTTCGGCAGACCCCATAGCCCAACGGCGCGGGGTGCCGGTGGTGGCGCCATCGAACACCGCCACCGGCATTCCCCAAATCGGCTATTTCATCAGCCGCGTTTCTGCCCAAAGCTCGGTGATTGCCCCCCTGTCGATTGGCAAGGCCCTGGCCCTTCAGCCCTCCATCAAGCGCGCCGCGGTGTTTTTCGCCCAAGACGACGCCTACAGCACTGCAGAAACGGTGATCTTCCAAAAAGCACTCACCGCCAAGGGCCTCAAGCCGGTCACGGTGCAGCGCACCCAGCTCAACGACCAAGACTTCCAGAACCAAATCACCGCCGCCCTGCAACAGAAGCCAGACCTGATCGTGCTGTCGCTCCAGGCTGTCGATGGCGGCAACCTGATTCGCCAGCTGCGGGAGCTGGGCTACAAGGGCATGATCGTGGTGGGCAATGGCATGAACACGCCAAACATCTACCCGATCTGCCAGCGCTACTGCGACGGGATCCTGATTGCCCAGGCCTACAGCCCGGAATTAGCCACGCCAGCCAACCGCGCCTTCCTGAAGGCCTTCCAGGCCAACCAAGGCGAAGCGATAGCGACTCCTCCCCAGCTCACCGCCCAGGCTTTTACGGCCTTGCAGGTGGTGGGTGAAGCCCTCAAGCGCCTCGACACCAAAACTCCCCTCACCACGCTCACCGTGGCCCAGGCCCGCACGGCTTTGATGGCCGAAATCCTCAAGGGCCACTATCAAACACCCCTCGGGGATATCAGCTTCACCCCTGAAGGCGAAGTGATCCAAAAGCAATTCTTTGTGGCCCAGGTCAAGATGAACCCCGATGGCAGAGCTGGGCGCTTTGCCCTCCTTCCGTAATGGGGCCCATGATCCGTCGTGCATTCAGCTGGAAGCCGCAGCTGGCGAAATGGCAAAAATCCTGGCTCAAAGGGCTACTCATCGCCCTGCCTTTGGCCGCAACAACGGCTTGCCAAGCACCCAAGTCCGAGGGCAACAAGACGTTTCCGATTGGGGCTGTGATTGCCCTAACGGGGAACTACAGCATCATTGGCCAAGACCAGCGGATTGGCCTTGAGCTCGCCCAGCAGTTCTTCAGCAAGGGCGAACCCAAAACCGAACTCTTGATTGAAGATGGCGGCAGTGATGAACTCACGGCCACGAATGCCTTTCGCAGCCAGATTTCCCGCGGGGCGATTGCCCTCATTGGCCCCTCGAATTCCCAACAAGCCTTCGCCGCCGACCCGTTAGCCGATCGTGCAGGGGTTCCCGTCGTTGCGGCCTCGAATACGGCCAATGGAATCCCGGAGATTGGGAATTTCATTTCTAGGGTTTCGGCACCCGTTTCTGTGGTAGCCCCCCTATCCATTGCTGCAGCCATCAAGCTCAACCCAGGGCTCCATCGGGCCGCAATTTTTTATACCCAAGACGATGCCTATAGCACCTCCGAATTCAAGAATTTTGAGATTGCCGCCCTCAAAAAACGTCTAAAAATCGTCACGGTGCAACGCACTAATAGCGGCGAAATAGATTTCCAAAAGCAGATCAATGACACCCTCCAACGCAAGCCCGAACTGATCGTGATTTCGGCTGGGCCAAGTGACGGCGGCAACCTGGTTAGACAACTGCGCGAACTTGGCTATGGCGGCCCCATCGTTGCCGGCAACGGCATGAATTCACCCAATATTTTTCCGGTTTGCCAGCGCTACTGCGACGGTCTGC
>CAMDSS010000241.1 GCA_945907085.1 Cyanobium sp. NIES-981
CGCACCTACCTGGGCAGCAAACCCGTTCCCTTGGTGCGCAGCAAAGGCGGGGCCGTTTGGATGGTGGACCGCCACCACCGGCTGCGGGCCCTGATGGAGATGGATCCCCAGGCCCATGCGTTTGGCTATGTGGTCCTCCAGCTGGACACCGACGATCGGGACACCGTGCTGGCCGAATTGCAAAGCCGGGGCTGGCTGTATCTGTACGACGGCCGCGGGCTCGGGCCCTTGCATCCCGCAGCCATGCCGCACCAGCTCACGGGCCTCCAGGACGATCCCTACCGCAGCCTCGTGTGGAAGCTCAAAAAGGAGAAGGTGATCGAAGCTGCCCCCCTGATCCCCTTCCACGAGTTCCGCTGGGGGGCCTGGTTGCGCAGTCGGGCCCTGCCGCCCTTTAGCTCGGAGCACCTCGAACCGGCCATGCCCGCGGCCCGGGCCTTGGTGCGATCCAGGGCCGCCTCCCACCTGGCCGGCTGGAAAGGGAACAAGCCTTGATGCAAAACCCTGGGCCCACGGCCCTAGGGTTTTCTCCTGAGCTGAATGAAGCCCTTGGCTGTCGCCCACGATCCCGGCCTCACAGCCTTTGGTTCCAGCCTCACCGCCATCACCCTGGCGGAACTGGGTGACAAGACCTTTTTCATGGCCCTGATCCTGGCGGTGCGCCATCGGCCCCGCTGGGTGTTTGTGGGGGCGTTTAGCGCCCTGGCGGCCGTCACCTTGATCTCCCTGGGCCTGGGTTACGGCCTGAAGGAATTGCTGCCCCAAGGGGTGGTGCCCTGGATCGCCGCTGCCCTGTTTCTGGGCTTTGGTCTGAAACTGCTGTTCGACGCCCAGGGCATGGCGGCCAATGCGGCGGAAGCGGAAGCCCAGGACGCCGAAAGCGCCATCGATCGGGCCGAAAACGGCCAGTGCTACTCCACGGCCTGGAGCGTGATCTGGGAAGCCTTTGGGCTGGTGTTCATCGCGGAGCTGGGGGATCGCACCCAATTCGCCACCATCTTTTTGGCCGCCGCCCCGGGCTTCACCTTTGCCGGGTTGCTCGCGGGCTCCTTGCTCGGCCATGCCGTGGTCACCGCCCTCGCCGTGGGGGCGGGCCAATGGATCGGCAAGCGGGTCAATGAAGCCTTGCTCTACCGGTTGAGCGGGGGATTATTTCTGGTCTTTGGCCTGGTTTCGCTGAAGCAAGCCCTGGGCTGACCACTACGCTGCCCCGTACTGGAGCAACGCAACAGGTGGCAAAGGACGAAACAAGCCGGGGCGCAGAACTCTTAGCCCTGGGCTGGACCGCCGAAGAGGTGCGCAAATACGAGGAGCTTTGGGAGTACCGCCAGCGTTGGGGTGCGATCAACCTGGAGCCCGAAGATCGCCAGGCGCTGCGCAAGGCCGAAGGCCTGCTGCCCAAGCGGGTAGCCGGCAAGGGCTCCGCGAAAAAAGCCATCCAAGACAAGGCCTACTACCAGTGGCTGAGCTTCTACCGCGAGGCGATGCTGGGCGCTGCGGCTGCGCTGGGGCTAGGGGCTGGTGAGGAGGCCGCCTGGGCGATCGTGATCGAAGAGGAGCAGCGGGCCCTCGATTACTACCAACCGGTGCTGGGCCTGCCCGACACCCTCAAGGCCAAACTGCTCATGCCCCTGCGCGAGCAGTGGACCAGTGAAGCTGGCGGCCGCACCCTGGAGTTCGACTTCATCGCGCCCCTGGAAGCCCTCAAGGCCCGCCAAGCCACCAACTGGAAACCCCTGCGCGCCGAAGACGCCGCCAACCCCAAGGCCTACCCGGTGCTCGAGGCTGGGGATGCTGCCGCATTCCGCGCCAAGGTGCGCCAAGAGATGGTGACCTTCATCCGCACCACCTTCCCCTCCCTCAAGGACAGCGACAAGCCCGAGCCGGCCGCCGATTGGAGCAAGGGGGCCTAGGCCTGGCCGTTCTTCGTAGCGGTGCCCGGGAGATCTCGCTTGCGCGCCCCCATTCCTCGGGAGAATTGGCGGGCAACCAAGATCTCCTCGAGGAGAAGGACAAAGGGCACCACGATGATGAATTCATCGTTGAACCAGGGCAACATCAATTCCATCGTGGCCAAGACACAAAGCAACAGAAAACCTGCCAACTGGGCTCGAATAGAGATCCCAATCTCTTTTGCAGAAGTTTTTAGTACAAATCGGTGACGGCGCAACGAAAGTGCGAAAACAAGAGTAAATCCATCAACCAAAAACAAGGCCACTAAGAAATTGACGTTGACCGTTTGACTCAATGTCCAATTAGACCAAGATCCGGATCCTCCGCCATATCTCAAAACAAGCTCAGCCATCCTTGGCAGCAAAACAATGGTCAATAAACCAAGGAAAATCAGGCACAGCTGGGGCAAGGTCACCAGCCGGGCAAGGATGATCAATCGCCTGAACTTAAACCAATAAAGCAATATTGCCATGCCAATAAATTCAAAGATTAATATAGGCAAAAGCAACTGACCCAAGTCACCGCCACGGTGGAGCTTGTCGGGAAGACTAAATGCCAGCAGCGTGACCGCCACAGCAAAAACAGAATCAAACAACGGCAAGGTACTTTTAGCCGAGAGCTTGTGGTAAAGCCAAAACGAATCAATCGGGAACGACATCACATCTCACCTCCTTAGGCCAGAAAACTGGACCGCGACAAGCAATTCTTCGACGATGAGCACGAGGGGCACAAGAAAAATGTATTCATTGTTAAAATTGTCCGAGAAAAATTCTGCAAAAATCATGACCAAAAGAAACCCAAATCCGAGCAACTGGGCCCTAATCACATGGCGAAGTGTCGACTGATTGGCCTTTTTATAGTAGTGATGCGTCGTGAGCGACCAGGAAAAAATCAAGCAAAGGGAATTGAACAAAAAAAGCGCCGACAAATAGGCCATATTGGCCAATTGACCCGGGGTAATTTGAAAAATTGAGCCCCCCTCAGAGCCATAGAGAAGCACAAGGTTGGCCATCTTTGGGAAAAGGCAAATTGTCAGAATTGCCTGGCCCAGGCACAGCAATTGCGGCACATGGAGAAAGCGGGACACCCCAATCAAGCGGCGCAGCCTGAACCAATACAAAACAACAATCAGGCCGGTTAAACAATAGGCAAAGATCGATCTAAAGAGACGGGTATGACTAGCATCACCATGCAGCATCTCGGGCACATTAAAAGCCAGAAGCGTCAAGGCCACCGCAAAGATTGCATCAAAAAATGGCAACAACGTCTCGGCCCGAAGGGTGTGATGGCGAATGCTGCGGTTAAAACTCATCCGCCTTGAAGCCAGTGCCAGACTCATCGGGAATACTAGGAGTCCATCCTGCAAGCACCAACCATCAGGATCTGGCTCGCGGCCACGGTGGGCAACACCCTGGAGTGGTTCGATTTTGCTGTTTACGGCTACTTCGCCCGGGACATCGGCAACGCCTTCTTCCCGAAGGCCGATCCAGGCGTTCAGCTGATCGAAGTCTTTGGCGTGTTTGCCGTGGGCTACCTCATGCGCCCGATCGGCAGCCTGGTCCTTGGGCCCATCGGCGATTTGGCGGGACGAAAAGCGATGTTGCTCACCAGTGTGGTGGTGATGGCGCTAGCGAGCCTGGCCATTGGCCTCCTGCCCACCTATGCCGAATGGGGGCCGCTGGCCGC
>CAMDSS010000242.1 GCA_945907085.1 Cyanobium sp. NIES-981
GCCAAGCAGGGCGCCAAAACCGCCGTGCTCGATGCCGACTTCGGCCTCCGCAACCTGGATTTGCTGCTCGGGCTTGAAAACCGGATCGTCTACACCGCCCAGGAGGTGCTCGCCGGAAGCTGCCGGCTGGAGCAGGCCCTGGTGAAACACAAGCAGGAGCCCAACCTGGCCCTGCTGCCGGCGGGCAATCCCCGCATGCTCGAGTGGCTCACCCCTGAAGACATGGGCAAGATCGCCACGATGCTTGGCGATTCGTTTGATTACGTGCTGATTGATGCCCCTGCGGGCATTGAGGGCGGCTTCAAAAACGCCATGGCCGCCGCGAAGGAAGCGATTGTGGTAACCACGCCTGAAGTGTCCGCGGTGCGGGACGCCGACCGGGTGATTGGCTTGCTCAACACCGAGGGGGTGAAGCCCATCCAGCTGGTGCTCAACCGGGTGCGGCCCAAGATGATGGCCAACCAAGAAATGTTGTCGGTGGGCGATGTCACCGACATCCTGGCCCTGCCCCTGTTGGGCCTGGTGCTCGAAGACGAGCAGGTGATTGTGAGCACCAACCGGGGGGAACCGCTCACCCTCAATGGCACCAAGTCGCCGGCGGCACGGGCTTACACCAACGTGGCCAAACGGCTGCTCGGCGAAGAGGTGCCCTTGATCGATCCCAGCAAGGAACGCCAGGGCCTGCGCGCCAAGCTCGGTCGCCTGATGCAAACCAAGATTTTTTGAAGCCGATGACCCTGCGCGACGCCATCAACAAGCTGCTCGGCCGGCAACCAGCCAGTGCCAACACCGCCAAACAACGGCTGCAATTGGTGCTGGCCCACGACCGCAGCGACCTCAACCCCGAACTGCTCCAGCAGATGCGACGGGAAATCCTCGAAGTGGTGAGCCGCTACGTGGAGATTGACCTGGAAGAGGTGGATATGAGCCTGGAAACCGAAGACCGCGTCACGGCCCTGGTGGCCAACCTGCCGATCAAGCGCGCCAAGGCCCTTCCCGTTCAGGCTCAAGCGGATCAACCCATCACCCCAGAGGCTCCTGAAGCGAGCGAGGAAAGCACCGAGTTCTCCGCCAAAATCAGTTCGACAACGAGCCTTTAACGGCTGTGGGAATCCTGGGGAAGCCCAGCTTTACTCCCATGGTTTTCGCGCCTCCAACGCCACTGGCATCGGCCCTGCCAGGCCCGGTTGCTCCGGCGACCCTGCTGCCCGACACCCCTTTCACCCCAGCGGAACTGCGGGTGCTCGAGCAGCTCCGGCGGGGCTTTAGCAACAAGGGCATTGCTGGTGTACTCGTGCTCAGCCCCCGCACGGTGGAAAGCCATGTGTCGCAGCTGCTGGCCAAAACCGGCTGCACCAACCGCACCCAGCTGCTGCTCTGGGCCCTGGGGGAACGGTAAAGTGGCTGGGGCTTTTGCCCATGCCGGCTTAGCTCAGTGGTAGAGCAGCGCTTTTGTAAAGCGAAGGCCATCGGTTCAAATCCGTTAGCCGGCTTTCAGGTTGAGATCGGTTGCAGGGCCGTGCTTGCAATGGGTCTCGGAGATTGGGGCCCGCCCCTTGAGCGCCGTGGGTTGATTACGGGTTGACTAATGGGTTGATTAATAGCTGAAGAGCACCCAACGCCAACTTGTTGTGGTTGATGCCAGAGGGGATACCAATCATTGAGTTGAGGAGCGCAAAGGCCAGTTTTATTAGTACTGCCGCTGGATGTGAATGACTGTGTCCTGGCGAAGCTGGCAGACCCCAGGGGCGTTTGGCATCATCTGAGACCCGACGGGAGGTTTCATGAGCTGCTCTGAGCTGGGGCGATTGGTCGAGCAGGCGGAAGCTACGACTCAACACCCGCGCCGTCTTCAGCGCTCGCGGGGTGGCGGCCTGGGGGCTTAGGGCGGAGGTGGCGTAAGCCAAGGAGTGCCGCTGGTGACAATTGGCATAACCTTTTCATTACAAAGCAGCTCTCTGCCACCCTTACGGTTGAGTTAATTCTTTCTGAATTAATGGAAACGACGGTGCGGGAAATGCCCCATATGGTCGACAGGGAAGTGCTGGAAGTCAGCAACAATAAGATTGATAGCCTTTATGAGGAACCACTTGCAAGCGCGCAACGTAAGCGATGGCTAAATTCAATCGACTTCAATCCAGTAGGTCCTTTCTGCGCAATAGCTTGTGGGTAAGCCCGAACCGCCTTACAAACGCCAGCTTCAGCGGGTGGTCGGTGGGTGAGGTGCTCCCCTTGGGGGATCAGACCCTCATAAATCGGGCCCCGAAGCTACGACTCAGCACCCGCGCCGTCTTCAGCGCTCGCGGGTATGTGCTGAGCACAGATTTCTTCGTTACTCTGCACGAGATTTGCACCGTCTAGGGAGACAATGTCTGCGAAGGCCGACGCAGGTCCGATGGCAGCCTGCCCCGGGCCATAGGGGAGGTTTACGCCCAAGTCGACGGCGCGGAGCGCTTTACCTGCGTCTGTGTGAGCGCCTGGGTAAGGGTAATGAAGCTCGATCGGTTTACCCACACACCTCCGAATGCCACCGAGTCAGCACAACCGCGACAGCCTGATTGCCACGCTGCTGGCTTTGTTCCAGTTCAGCCTGTTCGGGTTCAGCGTTCACACCCTGGGTCGCCAGATTGTTCCGGCACTGAAGCCTGATCAACAGTTACTCGTTGTTTATGGAATCTTCGCCGCAGGCGGAATAGCTCGGCTGGTTGGTTCGATCACCCTGTCACCCCTCGGAGATCGGCTGGGATCAACCACGCTGCTTCGGCGCAGCCTCAAGCTCTTGGCCGTAGCCACCCTGTTGATCGGGGTTTTTCCCGGTGCCAGCAAAGTCGGTGCCATGACGGCGGGGCTTGTTCTGCTGGCCCTGCGTCTGATTCAGAGTGTGGCGTTGGGGGGCGAATACACCGCCAGCCTTAGCTATGCGGTGGATGGGGCCGTACCTGGGCGTCGCAGCTGGAGTTCGAGCCTGGCGCCAGCAGGTGCGCAAATTGGTTTTCTGCTTGGATCACTCAGCACAGCACTGGTTATCCAGGGCTTGGGGGATGGGGCCACAGCCGCCTGGGGATGGCGAATCCCCTTTCTGCTTGCAGGACTGCTGGGGCTGGTGCACAGCCAGGGGTTTGGCCGAACTGATCAAGGGCAAGCGCTGCCGCCACCAATCAAAACCCGCTCAAAGTTCCAGAGATTGCGAAAGCAATGGCGCAGGGTGTTGGCCATAGCTGCTGTAGCGGCATTCCCACTGGTGGTTTTCAATGTCTTGTTTATCTATTTCGTTAATCTGCAAACTATGCGTAGCGGTATTCTTACCGCCCAGGCAACATTTCTAACCTCTTTGGTGCAGGTATTGGCCGTACCCGTGCTGCTTGCGGGAGGGAGGCTAGGGGATCGCCTGGGTGATCGCCGCCTCACCGTGATCTGCAGCTTGATCCTGGCAGCGGTGACACTTCCTGCAACAATGATGGCTAGCGCAAGCCCGTGGGGCATGTTGGCTGCGCAGATACTGGTGGTGATACCGCTTTATGTCGTATTCAGCCTTCAGGGGAGTGTCCTGAGTGGCTGGCTCCCAAAGAACGATCGAACCACCGTGTTCGCACTTGCCTTTAACCTTGCCAATCTAATTGCCGCACTCAG
>CAMDSS010000243.1 GCA_945907085.1 Cyanobium sp. NIES-981
CTGAATGGTCCATTGAGGCTATCGCCTTAGCGCGAGGAAATTGTGATAAATTGTTGTTTGGACAACTGGTAGTCAATCCGACTTCGCCCTAAGGCTGGCATTGACCCGGATCCTCCCCTTCCTTCACCCCTTCCCAACGAGCATGTCGAGACTGGTCGGTCTGCAAGCCCCTGACTTCACTGCTACCGCAGTGGTTGACCAGGAGTTCAAGGAAATCAAACTGTCCCAGTACCGCGGCAAATACGTGGTGCTGTTCTTCTACCCCCTCGATTTCACCTTCGTCTGCCCTACCGAAATCACCGCGTTCTCCGATCGCTACTCTGATTTCACCAGCCGCAACACCGAAGTGTTGGGCGTATCGGTGGACAGCCAATTCAGCCACCTGGCCTGGGTGCAGACCGATCGGAAGAACGGGGGCCTAGGCGACATCGCTTACCCCCTGGTTGCTGACCTGAAGAAGGACATCGCTAGCGCCTACAACGTGCTCGACGAAGAGGCAGGCATCGCCCTCCGCGGCCTATTCATCATCGACCCCCAGGGCGTGATCATGCACAGCACGATCAATAACCTGCCCGTGGGCCGCAGCGTGGATGAAACCCTCCGTGTTCTGCAAGCCTTCCAGCACGTTCAGGCCCACCCTGATGAGGTCTGCCCCGCAAACTGGCAGCCCGGCGAGAAAACGATGAATCCCGATCCGATCAAGAGCAAGGATTTCTTCGCCGCTGTCAACTGATCAGCGCCACCCTTCATTGCCATCAAGGGGTCCCCTACGGGACCCTTTTTTATGGGTTAGCGCGTTTCAGTCCTTGAGGCTCAGGCCAACACACTGGCTAGCAAGCGCAGCCCATCGGTACCGCCAGTCGCAGGATCACAGGCCCGCTCCGGGTGGGGCATCAGGCCGAGCACGTTGCCTGCTGGGTTGGTGAGACCTGCCACATCTCCCACCGAGCCATTGGGGTTTTGCCCATAGCGCAGCACGACCCTTCCCTCCCCTTCCAGCTGCTGGAGCTGGTCCGCGTCGCATTGATAGCGGCCTTCGCCATGGGCAATCGGCAGGTTGATGGCTTCGCCCTCGCCGTAGCTCTTGAGCCATTGGCAGGTTCCAGGCCTTACCTCCAACGGGGCTGGCTCACAGAGAAAGTGGAGCTTCTGGTTTCGCGTTAGGGCTCCTGGCAACAGTCCCATCTCGGTCAGCACCTGAAACCCGTTGCAAATCCCCAGGACCGGCCCTCCCCCATCGGCAAAATCCCGCACCGCCTCAAGAACAGGAGCAAAGCGAGCGATGGCGCCACAACGGAGGTAGTCGCCGTAGCTGAAGCCGCCAGGAAGCACGACGGCGTCGATCCCGCCCAAGTCCCGCTCTTCATGCCAGAGAAAGCGGGTCGATAGCTGAAGGCAGCCTTCCAAAGCCCATCGCACATCGCGATCACAATTGGAGCCAGGGAAAACGACGATCCCGACGGTCATGCCTGTGGCCCCCCATGGGTTTCAGCCAATTCGAGACTCCAGTCTTCAATGACCGGGTTGGCCAGGAGGCGATCACTGAGCAGCTCGATTTGGGCCTGGGCCGTGGCCCGATCGGGGGCCTCGAGCTCCAGGTGGATCGACTTGCCAATTCGCAAGGTTTTGATGCCGTCCACACCCAAACGGGCTGCGGCAGCACGGGTGGCCTCCCCGGCGGGGTCAAGCACAGAAGACCTGAGGGAGACCTGAACGTGGGCGCTAAAGAGGGGCACCTGGGCAGCCAATGGTTTGTTAAATCTTGGCAGCCCAAGGGTCCAGGCCCCACGGCTGCCGCCAGGGTGAACCATGGCATCGGTTCCAAGGGCCCCAAGACTTGGCAAAGGCTCTTGCCAGGGATCGCGCAAAGGATTTCACCGGCTGGTCTGGATGCTGACCTGGGCAATTGTGGGCTGGTTCCATGGAGCTAACGCCCAGACCGTTGCCCTGCAGTGCCAGTTGGATGGGGGAGCATGGCAAACCTGCCGGATGCAGGTTCAGGACATCGGCAGGACCTGGCGGATTGAGATGGGCAAGGACACGGTGCTCTTCCGCCATGACGGTGGTGGCACCATTGCCATGAAGCAGCGGGGTCGTCCTTGGAGGCTGGTGCAAACCCGCTGGATTGGGGTGCCAGCCTCGGCCCAACCCGCCCTCTGCTGGGACAGCCTCTGTGCCCTTGGGGCAGTACCCCTGGATTAGGCCCCTGGTTAAAAGACTGGATTAGGTCATCGCCCCTTTGAGGCTCGATTCCAACTGGTCTTGATTCAGGCCGAAGCCCAGCACCACCAATTCAAGGCCGTCCTGTTCGGCTGATCCAGGGGTTTCGTCGGCTTCGAACCAACACTCCAGCCGCGGACCCACGCCCTGAATTTGCAACGGCCTGGCCTTGCCTGGTAAACAGAGACGACCCTTGACCCGGATTAGAGCTCCTGAGGCGATCAGAGCGCGAAGGCTGATCTCCAAACGCTCACGGTCAAAGACGCCGGGTAGGTTGATCGCCAGGGACTCCATGGCCACGTGGGTGTGGTCGTGATGGTCGTGGTCGTGGTCGTGGTCGTGGTCGTGGTCGCCCGCCCCGTGGCTCTGGTCAGGGCTTGGGCGGGTAAGCCCTAACACCAGGGCCGGATCAATCTGCCCCCGTTCCATGGGCAGGACTGGCGTTCCAGGCCGCAGGGATGGGCGCAAGCGGTCTTGGAGTGCGGCCAATGCCGCTGGATCGAGGCTGTCGGCCCGGCTGACCAGCACCAAATCGGCGGCTTCGAGCTGTTCTTCAAACAGTTCCTCAATGGCCGTGGCGTGATCCAGGCTTGGATCAGCCAAGCGCTGGGCCTCAAGGGCTTCAGGGTTGGCCACCACATGGCCAGCCGCCAGGGCCTCGCCATCGACGACCGCCACCACGCCGTTGACCCGGGTTCGGGTGCGAATCTCTGGCCAGGAGAAGGCCGCAATCAGCGGCTCAGGAAGCGCGAGGCCACTGGTTTCCACCACGATGCCGTCGAGCTGGTCGGCCCGCTCTAGCAGCCGCTCCATCGTGGGCAAGAAATCATCTTGAACCGTGCAGCACAGGCAACCATTAGCTAGCTCGACAAGACGACCCTCGAGCTCCTCCTCTGGGCAGAAACCACAACTGCGCAGGAGGTCACCATCAATGCCAACCTCGCCAAATTCATTCACCAGTACGGCGAGCCGCAGGCCACTGGAGAGCAACAGCTGGCGCAGCAGGGTGGTTTTGCCAGCCCCTAGAAATCCCGTCACCACAGTGACCGGAAGGCGATTCAAACGAGTGGTCATCCGAAGAACGGGTCCGAGCAGGGGATAGGTGCGATCACCGGGACCGGAGCCGTCAACCTAGGCGCGACCAAACCCAGGGCTCAGGGACGGCAGGCCAGGCTGTCGCGGGTTTGAATCCCTGTGGTGGGATTGGTTCCGGTGGCCCGCAGACAAAGGGCTTTTTGTTGGGGAAGGTCGAGCACAGCATCACTGAAATCGGCACCCGTAATCGTGGCCCCTTTGAAATGGCTCTGCATCAGCATCGCGTTGCGCAACACCGCATTCGAGAGATCGCTGTCTTCGAAATGGCTGGCATAGGCCACCACGTCTTCGAGGTTGGCGCCTTGAAGATTG
>CAMDSS010000244.1 GCA_945907085.1 Cyanobium sp. NIES-981
AGGGGAGCCGCTGGAGGGGACACGCTCATCCAGCCCCTCCGAGGTAGGCCTCGATCACGGCGGGATCCTTGGCGATCTGCTCCGGTGGGCCTTCGGCAATGGTTTTGCCAAAGTTCAGCACCACCAGCCTGTCGCAGAGCTGCATCATCAGGGGCACGTGGTGCTCAATGATCAGAACCGTGAGCTGGAACTGGGCCTGGATTTGGCGGATGAGTTCGCAGAGTTGATCTTTCTCGTGGAGATTCATCCCAGCCGCCGGTTCATCAAGGAGCAGCAGCGCAGGGCGGTTGGCCAGGGCCCGGGCCATTTCCAGCCGGCGGCGATCGCCATAGGAGAGGGCATGGGCGGGGCGATGGGCGGCATCGGCGATGCCAAAGAGCTCAAGAAGGGTGAGAGCTTCCTGGTGCAGCTTGGCTTGCTTCTGGTGAAAAGGCCGGGTTTGGAAGAGGGCCGCTAGCCGTTGTTGGCGGGCATGGCGATGCAGGCCCACCATCACGTTGTCGAGGCAGCTGAGCGTGGGAAACAGGCGCAGGTTTTGAAAGGTGCGGGCGATGCCAAGGCCGGCTACGGCATGGCTTGCCATGCCCGTGATCGGAACCCCCCGCCACTCGATCCTGCCGGTCGAGACAGGGGTGACCCCGGAGATCAGGTTGAACAGGGTGGTTTTACCGGCGCCATTGGGGCCAAGAAGGCCCAGGATTTCGCCCTGGTGCACCCACAAGCTCACGTCATTGACGGCCATCAAGCCGCCGAACTGGCGGTTGAGGTTGTGGGCAGCCAGTAGGGGTGTGCTCATGGGGTTGGGGCCTCGAGCCGTAGGCGTTGGCGCAGCCTTCGGCTCCATAGGGTGAGGCGTTCCGGGGTGATCACTCCCTGGGGAAAGAGCACCGGACCCAGCAAGATCACCAGCCCATAGACAATCAACCTGAGATCTCCCACGGGCCGGAGCAGTTCTGGCAGGGCGGTGAGCACCAGGCCACCAATCACCGGGCCCAGCCAGGTGCGGGTGCCGCCAAACACCACAAACGCCAGGGTGGTGATGCTGGCATCGAAGTTGCCCATGCGGGCGTTCCAGGAGTTGAGGAAGTGGGCGGCGATCACACCGGTGACCCCAGCGACCAGGGCACTCAGCACGAACGCCAACAGCTTGGTGTTGGCGGTATTGATTCCTTGACTGGCGGCGGCGAGTTCGTCCTCGCGGATGGCAGCCATGGCCAGCCCTGGCCGCGTGCGCTCGAGCCGATCGCAGAGCCAACACACCACGGCCAGCAGCAGGCTGGTAAAGCCCACGTAGCCCTCCGGGCTGGCAAAGGGCTGGGGAATGCCAAAGATGCCAATGGCACCGCCGGTGAAGGAGAGGTTGAGGCTCACCACCCGCAGAATCTCCACCAGGGCAATGGTGGAGATGGCCAGGTAGATGCCCCTCAGGCGCAACACCACCTTGCCAATGCCAAGGGCCAAAATCCCCGTAACCATTGCTGCCACAGCCATCTCCAAGAGCACAGAGCTGATCGGGTAGCTCACCCCATCACCGCCGAGGGCCGGGATTCGGGTGGAGAGCAGGGCGGCCACGGTGCCCCCGATCGCATAGAAGCCCGGGGTTGCCAACGACAGCTGGCCGCAGCGCAAGGGGAGATACACCGAGATGCCCAGGAGGGCTCCCAGCAGCATTTGTTGGAGGAGGGTGGTGTCCATGGGCGTCCCGGTTACACCTTGTTGGGCAGGGGTTTGCCCAGCAGCCCTTGGGGCCGCACGAGCAGCATCAGGAACAGAAAGCCAAAGGCCACCGCATCTTTGTAACCCGAGAGGTCCGAGGGCACGAGGGCTTCAGCCAGCCCAATGATCAGGCCCCCCAGCACGGCCCCAGGCACACTTCCTAGCCCCCCCAGCACCAGTACCCCCAGGCCCTTGATGCCATAGCCGATGCCGAAGTAGGGCCCGGCGATGCTGACGCTCAAGCCCACCAGGCCGCCGGCGATGCCCGCCAAAAAGCCACTTAGGCCAAAGGCGATTTGGATCATTTGGCCACTGTTGATCCCCAGCAACTGGGCGGTGACGGGGTCTTCGGAAACGGCCTGCAGGCCTTTGCCACTGCGGGTGCCATCAATCCAGGCGGTGAGGAGCCCAACCAGCACGGCGGAGATGGCCAGCAACAGCACCTGCACTGTGCGGATGCGGGCCCCGCCGAAGGAGAGGGCCGCCGGTAGGGAGCCGAGGCTGCCCGTGGGGATCGAATGGCTCTCGGCCCCCATGAGCAGTTGAATCAGATTCACCAAAATCACCCCCGCCCCCAGGCTGGTGATCAAGGCCAGCAGGGGATCGGCGTTGCGCTTGCGGAGGGGGCGAAAGGCGACCCTCTCCACCCCCAGCGCCACGGCACCAGACAACAGGCCGGCGATCGGCAGAGCGAGCCAGAAGGGCAGGGCCACCGGTAGCTGGAAGCCGGCCAGCAGGCCATTGCTGCCCACGCCGCCCCCAATGAGTAGGTAGGTGAAATAGGCCCCCAGGGTGAAGATCGCCCCGTGGGCGAAGTTGATCACCCCGAGCACCGAGAACACCAGGGTGTAGCCGAGGGCAAACAGGGCATACACCGCACCCACGGAGAGACCGTTGAGAAGGATTTGCAGGAGGTCGTCCATGGGGGGCGGCTAGGGCAAGAGCCGGAATCGCCCGGTGCTGCCATCCGGATTCATCTTGACCTGGGCCACATAGAAATTGTTTTGCCGGATTTCCCCATTGGGCGTGAAGCCAATCTCACCCAATGGGGTGGCATAGGTGCCTGAAAGGATCTGACGGTTCAACCGCTGCCGCAGGTCCTGGAGGGGTAGGGAGGCGAGGGTGGTTCCCTTGGGCAATGTGGCCTGGAGGGCTTGGAGAGCCTGGTGGATTACTTGGTAGGCGGTGAAGGCCTGGGCACTGAATTGGGGTGGAGTGGCCCCCTGATTGCGCTGCTTGTACAAAGTAAGGAAGCTTTTGTTGATGGAAGTAGGCAGTTCAGGGCTATAGGCCTGGGCAATGAGCAGACCGTCGCAGTAGCGCTGGCAAACCGGAAAAATATTGGGTGAATTCATGCCGTTGCCGGCAACGATGGGGCCGCCATAGCCAAGTTCGCGCAGTTGTCTGACCAGGTTGCCGCCGTCACTTGGCCCAGCCGAAATCACGATCAGTTCGGGCTTGCGTTGGAGGGTGTCGTTGATCTGTTTTTGGAAATCCATCTCGCCGCTATTGGTGCGTTGCACCGTGACGATCTTTAGGCGTTTTTTGAGGGCAGCAATTTCAAAATTTTTGAATTCTGAGGTGCTATAGGCGTCGTCTTGGGTATAAAAAATTGCAGCGCGATTGAGCCCTGGGTTGAGCTTGATGGCTGCAGCAATGGATAGGGGTGCCACCACAGAAACAGGCGCTGAAACCCTGGAAATGAAGTTCCCGATCTCCGGGATTCCATTGGCCGTATTCGAGGCCGCAATGACGGGAACCCCTGCACGATCGGCTAACGGGTCGGCGGCAAAGGCTTGTTGGGAATTCGAGGGGCCAATGAGGGCAATCGCCCCGCGGGAAATCTGGCTGCGAAAGGCATTCGTGGCCGTGAGTTCATCACTGCCGCCATCTTCAATCAAGAGTTCGGT
>CAMDSS010000245.1 GCA_945907085.1 Cyanobium sp. NIES-981
TGGCCCTCGTGGCCCTGGCGGAGCGGCTCAAACCCAGCCGCACCCCAGTCGCCTAGGCCAGCCCAAAGGAGCTGTAGGCCAGGGGACTAGAGCAAAAACTCACTGGCCCGTTCGGGGGGGATGTCCAGGGGCAAGGTCATGGCCCGGCCAAGTCGGGGTTTATCTGCGGTGGTGAGGAGCCATTGGCGCACCTGGGCGGCTACCCCGAGGCCGTTGAGCAAGCCCACCAACTCTTCGAGCTTGAGCCGATAGGCCTCGGGTCCTAGGGGGAAGGACTGCTGCTCCAAATAGGCCCACATCACCTGGATGTGAAAACGGCCTTGGCGCTTGACCAGTTGCAGGTCGTAGGTGGCCTGCCAGCGTTGGCGCAGGATCGCGATCAGCTCTTCCGCTGAAAGTGCCTGTCCTGGAGGGGATTCGCCATCTTCGTCGGGCAATTTGGGGCCGGCAATGGCCACGGCAAGGGAATCAATTCCACAACAGCATGTTTCAGCCCTGGGGCAAGGGCCGAAGACAGCCCTCGCCCCTGCAAAGCCAAGGTTCATAATGGGCGCCACGTTGCTGTGGCTCCAAAGCCGCCCCGTATGACCCAGATGCCAGCGAGCGCTTCGAACAGTGATGTGCCTGGGATGGGCCGTCGCCAGTTCATGAACCTGCTGACCTTCGGGTCCGTCACGGGGGTGGCCTTGGGTGCGCTCTACCCAGTGGTGAACTACTTCATTCCCCCCAAGGCCGCCGGCGGCGGCGGCGGCACGACCGCCAAGGATGAGCTGGGCAATGTCGTCACCGCCACCGGTTGGCTGACGACCCATAAAGAAGGCGATCGCAGCCTGGTGCAGGGTCTGAAAGGCGATCCCACCTACTTGATCGTCGAGGGCTCCGACGCCATCGGCAGCTACGGCATCAATGCCATCTGCACCCACCTCGGCTGCGTGGTGCCTTGGAACAGTGGCGCCAACAAGTTCATGTGCCCGTGCCACGGCTCCCAGTACGACGCCACCGGCAAGGTGGTGCGTGGCCCCGCGCCCCTCTCCCTGGCCCTGGCCCAGGTGGCCGTCGACAACGACACCGTGTTCCTCAGCCAGTGGACCGAAACAGATTTCCGCACCGGCGAGAAGCCCTGGTGGGCCTGATGACTGTCTCTCTCTCCCCCTGCCGCCTGCTCACCGTGATGCGTCGTCCCTTTTCTCTCCTGCTGGGTTCCCTCCTCGGCATCACCGTTCTGTTGATCGGTGCAACCCCAAGCTGGGCCTATCCCTTCTGGGCCCAACAGAATTACGCCAGCCCCCGGGAAGCCACCGGCAAGCTCGTCTGCGCGAACTGTCACCTGGCGAAGAAGGCAACCCACGTGGAAGTGCCCCAGGCGGTCTTCCCCGACACGGTCTTTAAGGCTGTTGTTGAAATTCCCTACGACACCTCGATCCAGCAGGTGTCCGGCGATGGCAGCCCCACGGGCCTGAATGTGGGCGCTGTGGTGATGCTTCCTGAAGGTTTCACCCTGGCTCCCCAAGATCGCTTAAGCGATGAGCTCAAGGAAGAAACCGCTGGAATTTTCTACACCCAGTACTCCGACGACCAACCCAACATTCTCTTGGTGGGTCCGCTTCCTGGCGATCAGCACCAGGAAATCGTTTTCCCGATCCTCTCTCCCGATCCCGGCACCGATCGCTCGGTGCATTTCGGCAAAGTCCAGCTCCACGTGGGCGGCAACCGGGGCCGGGGCCAGGTCTATCCCACCGGTGAGAAGAGCAACAACGGTGTTTTCACGGCCCCCGCTGCTGGCAAGGTGAGCGCAATCACCCCTGGTGACAACGGTGTCTCGGTCGTTGAGATCACCGCTGACGACGGCACCACCGTGAGCGAGACCGTGCCCGCTGGCCCCGCCGTGATGGTTGCCGTTGGTGATGTGGTCGCCGCCGGCGCTACCCTCACCAACGATCCCAACGTGGGTGGCTTCGGCCAACTCGATGCCGAGATCGTGTTGCAAAACCCTGTTCGTATTTACGGCCTGCTGGCCTTCTTCGCCGCCATCGCCCTTGCCCAGATCATGCTGGTGCTCAAAAAGCGCCAGGTTGAGAAGGTGCAAGCAGCCGAGGGCATTTGAGTCCGGCCCTGGCCTTTGCTTCTCCGGGGCCCCTGGTTTTCCAGCTGGGCCCCTTTGCTTTGCGCTGGTATGGCCTGCTCATAGCCCTGGCCGTTCTGAGCGGCCTAGCCCTGGCCACCCGATTGGGCAAGGCCCGGGGGATTGCGCCTTCGCTGATTGCCGACCTATTGCCGGTCCTGGTACTCGGGGCCGTGATTGGGGCCAGGGCCTATTACGTGGCCCTGGAATGGCGCCAATACGCGGGCAATTGGCCAGAAGCCCTCGCGATCTGGCATGGCGGGATCGCCATCCATGGGGCACTCCTGGGTGGCAGCCTCGCCACCTTGCTCTATTGCCGCAGGCGGAAACTGGCCTTTTGGCCCCTGCTTGATGTCTTGATGCCTGCCGTGGCCTTGGGACAAGCCATTGGACGCTGGGGCAACTTCTTCAATTCCGAGGCCTTTGGTCTCCCCACCGATTTGCCCTGGAAGCTCACCATTCCCTTCGCCAATCGGCCCAGCCCATTCCTGGATCAAACAAGCTTCCATCCCACCTTCCTCTACGAATCCCTTTGGAATCTCGGGGTCTGCATCCTGTTACTGCTGCTGTTTCGCGCTGCCAGCCGCGGCAGGATTCAGTTGCTGCCAGGAGCCCTGAGCTGCGTTTACTTGATGGCCTACAGCACCGGCAGGGTCTGGATCGAGGGCCTGCGGATTGATCCGCTGTGTCTGTTCTCCGAACCGCCCTTTTGCAGCGGAGGTCTCCGCATGGCCCAGGTGGTGAGTCTGCTGTTGATCGTCTTGGGGGGCCTGGGCCTGTGGTGGCTCTATGGCCGGCAGCGAGCTTTGCCCGATCCCAGTGGACTGACCACCTAGGCGGTTGTCGCCTAATCCATTCACCCTTGCCGCCATGGGGCCCACCACCAGCTTGACCATGTCTTCCAACCTCACTAACGAGGCCCAGCTCCCTAACCCTGGCCCCGCCACCGTTTGGATCGTGGGCGCGGGTCCTGGTGCCCCTGACCTGCTCACCCTGCGGGCGGCCAAGGCGATCGCGCAGGCGGATGTGCTCGTTTGGACCGACTCCCTGATCAATCCGCAAATTGCGGCCCTCGCCCCAGCGACGTGCGAATGCATCCGCACCAGCACCCTCACCTTGGAAGAGGTGATGGCCGTGATCGTGGAACGGGCTGGGGCAGGTAAAACCGTGGTGCGCCTCCATGACGGCGACCCCTGCCTCTATGGCGCCACGGCCGAGCAAATCTGTCGCCTTGCCGATGCTGGCCTCGGCGTGGAGGTGGTGCCAGGGCTCAGCGCCTATCAGGCCACCGCTTCGGCCCTCCAGAGTGAACTCACCATCCCTGGGCTGGTGCAAACCATCGTGCTGAGCCGGGCGGGTGGCCGCACGGGGGTGCCGGAAACCGAATCCCTCGCCAAGCTGGCCGCCCTGAAGGCTTCCCTCTGCCTCTACCTGAGCGCCAGGCACGTGGAGGAGGTCCAGGCCGAACT
>CAMDSS010000246.1 GCA_945907085.1 Cyanobium sp. NIES-981
TTGGCGCATAAAAAAGCTGGTGCGCACAAAAAAACAATGCCCATGAAAAAAGCCGCAATGAACCGAAGTTCACCGCGGCAAGGGAGACAAAGCTGGGCAGTGGATCAGACCAGTTCGATGATGGCCATTTCGGCGTTGTCACCACGACGGGGCACGGTGCGAATGATGCGGGTGTAACCGCCATTGCGCTCGCCGTAGCGCTCCTGGGCCCGGTCAAACAAGGCGTGAACCAATTGTTTGTCATAGATGTAGCCGATGGCGCGGCGGCGGGCGGAGAGGCTGCCGTCCTTGGCCAGGGTGATCATGCGCTCGGCTTCATCCCGGAGGGCTTTGGCGCGGGCTTTGGTCGTGGTGACCCGACCCTCGCGGATCAGCTGGGTGGTCAGACCACGCAGCATGGCTTTGCGTTGGTCGGCGGGGCGTCCCAGTTGGGGGACTCGGCACTGGTGTCTCATGGTCTGGTGTCTTTAGGGGGACGGGGCCGCCGATCAGGCGCTGGTGCGGCTTTGGGGCAGGGTGATACCGATGCGCTCCAGCGCTTCGATCACTTCGTCGGCTGATTTGGAGCCGAAGTTTTTGATCTCAAGGAGATCTTCATAGCTGAAGCCCATCAGGTCGGAAACCGAGTTGACCTGGGCACGCTTCAGGCAGTTGTAGGCCCGCACGGAGAGGTTGAGCTCTTCGAGGGGGATTTGGGCCTCGGCTGAGGGCTCGGGCTCCAGGCCAGGCTCCTCAACCATGGTGAGGCTGGCCAGGGGCTGGAACAGGGAAATCAGCTGGTTGGCGGATTGGGCCATGGCGTCGTCGGGGGTGACGCTGCCATTGGTTTCGATTTCCAGGCGCAGGCGCTCCCGGGCGGAACCGCCTTCACCAACAGCGGTTTCATCCACCGTGTAGTTGACGCGCTTGACGGGTTTAAACACCGCATCGATCTGGAGGAGATCGATGGCACTGGTGTCTTCGCTGTGGCGATTGACGGGGCGATAGCCGACGCCGCGCTCAACGTGCACTTCCATTTCCAGGCTGTGGCCTTCGGCCACGGTGGCGATCAGCCGATCACCATCAATCACCTGCACCTGGGAGGAGAACTGCAGGTCAGCGGCGGTGACGGTCGCAGGACCATTCACCACCAGCCGGCCAATCTCCAGGTCGCGGTTGCGACTGGTGACCGAAATTTGCTTGCAGTTGAGCAGGATATCGAGAACGTCCTCACGCACACCAGGCACGGTGGCGTACTCGTGGTTCACACCGGAGATGCGAACGGCGGTGATGGCGCTGCCTTCCAGGCTGCCAATCAGGACACGACGCAGGGCATTGCCAAGGGTGGTGGCTTGGCCGCGATCGAGGGGGCCGATCAGGAAGACGCCAGTTTGGGAGCGATCTTCGGCGACCTGGTGTTCGATCCGATCAATTTGATAGTGCAGCACGGTCTGAAGGGTCGAAAGAGAAGGGGCAGATTGAACCGACGAATCAGACGCGACGGCGCTTCGAGCGGCGGCAGCCGTTGTGGGGCAGGGGGGTCACGTCCCGGATGAGGGTGATCTCCAGGCCAGCAACCTGTAGGGCGCGGATGGCCGTTTCACGGCCCGAGCCAGGGCCCCGAACCAGAACTTCGATCTGGCGCATGCCTTGCTCCATGGCCCGACGGCCAGCGGCTTCGGCGGCGGTTTGGGCTGCGAAGGGAGTTCCCTTACGGGCACCCTTGAAACCACTGGCGCCGGCGGAGCTCCAGGAAATCACTTCACCGGCCGTATCAGTAATCGACACGATGGTGTTGTTGAACGTGCTTTGGATGTGGGCCACACCGTTGGGCACGTTGCGCTTCGTTTTCTTGGCGCCGGATTTTTTGGCTGGCTTGGCCATGGTTTGGGGGCCTGCTGCTGCAGGAGGTGATCAGGGAACGGGAGGGAGTCGCTCTGGTGACGCCGGTTTCCAAATCGAGCTCCAGGGAGGATTGATTGGAGGTTGGCGGCAGGGCGAGGGTGGGGAAAGGATGTAGGCGGGGTGCGCTTACTTCTTCTTACCGGCCACGGTTTTGCGAGCACCACGGCGGGTGCGGGCGTTGGTACGGGTGCGTTGACCGCGCACAGGGAGGCCCATGCGATGGCGACGACCGCGCACGCAGCCAATGTCCTGAAGGCGCTTCATGGCCATGCCCTCTTGGCGACGGAGGTCGCCTTCAAGGGTGAAGGTGTCGGCGGCACCCCGGAGCTTTTGGACATCAGCATCGCTGAGATCCTTCACCCGGATGTCAGGACTGACTCCGGACTTGGCCAGAATTTTCTGGGCACGGGTCAAGCCGATGCCATACACATAGGTGAGAGCGATCTCGACCCGCTTGTCGCGAGGGATATCGACGCCGGCAATCCGAGCCACGTGGGAAAACGTTTCAAAGTGAACAGTTGGAACTTGAACCCCGCCCCCATGGTGAGGGCGGGGGGCAGCTGCTCCCAGGCGGAGCGGCTAGGGCTGATCAGCCCTGGCGCTGCTTGTGCTTGGGGTTGGTGCAAATCACCATGACCCGGCCGTGGCGACGAATCACCCGGCACTTGTCGCACATTTTCTTAACCGAGGCACGCACCTTCATGGGCGTTGTGCTCTCCGAATTTTCAAACGAGCAACCTACCACACAGGTCAACCACCTCAGGAGCGGCGATCAATCGAGCAGGCTGCCGATCCGCTCGGCGATCTCCTCAACGGTGCCAGCCGCTTCCACGGATTGCAGCAGCCCTTTGTTGCGGTAAAAGCTGATCAGGGGGGCGGTTTGTTCGCGGTAGACCTCGAGCCTGTGGCGAATCACGGCCTCGTTGTCATCGGCCCGGCCCCGACCCAGCAAACGCTGAATTAGCAGGCCATCGTCGAGCTCCATCAGCACCACCAACTCGATTTGTTGGCCGAGTTCTTCGAGCAGCTGGCCGAGGGCTTCGGCCTGGGCTGGGTTGCGGGGGAAGCCATCCAGCAGCCAGCCTCCGCCGCCACTGGCGGCCTGCTGGGCCAGGCGGCTGCGCACGATCGCGAGCACTAGGGCGTCGCTCACCAATTCCCCCCGGGCCATCACGGCCTCGGCTTCCTTGCCCAGCTCGCTCCCGGCCTGAACCTCGGCCCGGAGTAAATCCCCGGTCGAGAGGTGCAGCAAGCCTTTGGAGGCGGCGAGTTGCTGGGCTTGGGTGCCCTTTCCAGCCCCGGGGGGACCGAGGAATAGGAGGCGTTGCTTCATGGCAGGAAGGAAAGGGACAGGACGGCAACGAAGGGAGCCAAGGATTGGCTGGCGCCTATTGGCGCACCATGCCTTCGTAGCGCTGGGAGATCACGTAGGTCTGGACTTGTTTGGCGGTGTCGATCGCCACACCCACCAGGATCAGCAAGGAGGTGGCCCCAAGGCCCTGGAAGGTGCGCACCTGGGTGGCACCCTCAACGGCTGAGGGGATGATCGCCACAGCCCCAAGAAAAACCCCGCCCAGCAGGGTGAGACGGTTTTGAACGCCCCCGAGGTAGGTCGCTGTCGCTGAACCCGGCCTCACCCCAGGAATGGCTACGCCGCTGCGCTTGAGGTTGGTGGCGATGTCGAGGGGGTTGACGGTGA
>CAMDSS010000247.1 GCA_945907085.1 Cyanobium sp. NIES-981
TGGCAAGACCAGGTCTCCCAAGCCTCGGGCCCCTGGAGCAAGGGCTGGGACCGTTTTGTGGCGGTATGGGCCAGCGTCAACCTGGTGTGGGTGGCCTTCGACATCAGCTACGTCCCGCTGCGCACCTTCTGGCTGCAGCGCAACCTCTATCCCATTCCCTCGGTACCCCTGGTCGTGCCCCTGGGGGCAATCCCCGACATCACCCCCTGGATCGATCCCATCAAGGGCATCGAACCCCACCGGGAGACCCAGGCCTACCTGGGGCACTTTCGGGTCCTCGACCGGGCCCTGCTCCCCCTAAAGCAGGGCCAACCCTTGAGCCCGCTGCAGCGGTCGCTGCTCAAGCACCAGGCCCAGCTCACCGCCGAGTTGATTGATGCCAATCCGTTCTTGGCTTCAGAAGGGTCGGCCACCCTCGAAAAAATCAAATATCGGCTGCGTCAACGGGCCAACCAGAACTCGGCCCGTCAAGCAGCCTCCCAGCTTTTAAGCGCCCCTTGGCTGCAAAAGCAGGGCTGGGCCCAGGAAAGGAGGTTTTGGCAGGGCCAGGTGCTGCCCCTGGTGGCCACCAACTATTGGCGCTCCATCGATGGCAATGGTCGCCCCACCGACCATTTTTGGCGGATCGACCTGCTCCTGTTCCAGAGCGTCTTTGCCCTCGATATTGCGCTGCGGGTGATTCGCTTGCGCCGCCGCTTGCCTGGTTTGCGTTGGCGCGACGCCTTGCTGCGCCGCTGGGTGGATCTGCCGTTGCTGTTGCCGTTTTGGCGCTGGTTACGGCTTTTACCCGTGGTCGAGCGCCTGCAGAGCTCGGGTCTGATCAACATCGAGCCCCTGCGGGCGGTGGTGAGCCGGGCCGTCGTCGCCCTCTTGGCCGTCGAGCTGTTTGAAGTGTTGGCCTTGCAATTGCTCGATGGGGCCCAGGGAATCATCCGATCGCGCCAGTGGCCCCAGCAGATCCGCCGGCTTCGTAGCCACCAGAGCGTGAGCAACACCAGCGGGGAACGGGAACTGGTCGAACTCGTGCGGATTTGGGCCCCCCTGGTGTTGGGCCAGGTCCTTCCTCGACTGGGCCCTGAGCTGCAAGGGGTGCTGGGCTACACCCTGCGCCAAAGCCTCGATCGCAGCGTGGTGCCCCTGCCCTTGCGCCAACTCAAGCCCCTGCTGCAAGTGGAAACGGGCCTCAGCAAGCAACTGGCCGGTGGCATGGTGGATAGCCTCTTGGACCTAGCCCGCAGCACCGGCAACCAGCTCGCCCGTCGCGACGCCGTGCAAGTGGATCTGCTGCAGCAGGTGGTTGATCGGTTCTGGGAGGAGCTGGCGACGGCCCTCGAGCGCGGCGAAGGGTTGGTCCGATCCCAGGAGCTCCTCTGTGCCCTGATTGACGATCTCAAGGGCACCTATTTGAGTCAGATCAACCGCTCGGGGATCGATGCCTTGATTCGGGAACTGGATGCCCTCACAACTGGGCCTGCCACTCCTGGGGATTGAAACCGGTGATCACCGTGCCCGCGGCAGTGATCAAAAAGGGGCGTTTGATCAACTTGCCATCGGCGGCGAGGGCATCGAGGGCTTGCTGGTCATCCATGGCCTGAACCACGGCGGATCCAAGGGCCCGGTAACTCTTGCCACTGGTGTTGAACAGCCGCTTGCGCCCGAGTTGCTGCAAGGCCAGTTCCAATTCAGAGCGGCTAGGCGGGGAACTGGTGATGTCGATCGGCACGGGCTGATGGCCATGGGCTTTGAGCCATTGGATCGCCTTGCTGCAGGTGGAGCACTGGGCGTAGCTGTAGAGCTTCATGGAACCAAGCGGGGTTTGGGCATCAAAAAGGCCCCTGGCGGGGCCTGAGACCTAAAAGCAGCTGCCCTGGGGCAAGAAGGGAAGCGATCTAGCTATTTGCCAATCAAAGACTTGAGGGCACCCAGCAGGCTGTTGGATCCCTTGCCCACCGCGTTGGAGGGCCTGGTCCGCACGGTGACGTCACCATTCACGCTGGTACGGCAGCTCAGGCGGAAGTTGGCGGGCCGATCAGCCAGGTAAACCTGTTCAACGTCACTGCGGGGAGACAGGTTCTGGGCACCTTCGAGCACCTCCATCACACAGGTGCCGCACTGGCCAAGGCCACCACAGTTGTTGACGTTATTGAAACCTTTGTAGGGGTTGATACCGGCATCCAGGGCCGCCTTGCGCAGATTGGCACCCTCAATGCAACCGACCTGCTGGCCTTCCTGTTCAAAACGGATGGTGGGCACGGTCGAACGGGGTCAATGGCGCCGCCTAACTTAAGCCACGCCCGGCACCCTGCCTAACATCGGGGCTGTTGCCGTCACCCCGTGGCTGCTCCCTTGGGCTATGACCTCACGGTCCAGCAGTTAATTCCTGGCTACGCCAGCTTGGCGCGGCTTTCCGTGGCCCTCCTGGCGGCCTCTCCGTTGGGTTCTTCCTCGGGAGCCCCCGTGCTTGTGGCCGGCTGCGGCACCGGCGCCGAACTCGTGGAGGCCCAAGCCCAACGGTCCGATTGGCAACTCTGGGCGATTGATCCCTCCAACGAGATGCTCCAGGCCGCCAAAGCCCGGTTGGGCGAGCGCAGCAGCTCGATTCACTGGCAGCAGACCACGGTGGAAGCCCTCGACGCGGACAGCCGTTTTTGCGGGGCCCTTTCGGTGCTGGTGTTGCAGTCCTTGCCCGACGACGGCAGCAAACTGGCTTTCCTTACCGCCTTGGCCCGCAGCCTGGAGCCGGGGGGCCAATTGGTTCTCGTCGATCTAATGGCGCCGGAACGCTCTCCCCTCCAGAGCCAGGTGCAGGCAGCGTGGCTGGGCTTCCAAAGGGCCAGTGGCCTCAGGGGACTCGACACGGACGGGGCCGATTTAGAGCCCCTGACCCAGGGTCTTCACCCGATTGGCGAAGCCCGTCTGACGGCCCTGGTCAACGCGGCTGGCTTTGGGGATCCAGCCAGGGTGTTCCAGGCCCTCGGCTACGAGGGATTTCTCCTGCAGAGGCGGCGCTAGTGGGAGACGATCCATTCAGCTCCTGGGGGCTGATCTGCAAGGCACGTCCCCCAAGGACGGTGGCGATCGGCACCGTGGCCGTGGCCAAGGCGATCAACACACCCAGTAAGTAGGGAAGCGGTTGGGGGCCCGGACTGTAGGGATCATCAGCTGGCTCACCGGATGGCTCCTTGGCTTCTGCGGCCAAAGGCGAGGCCAGCATCAAGGTGGGCTGGTCGGGGTGGGGGGCTCGGGGAACGGAATCCATAGGGTTGTGGCGAGGCCCTGGAGGCCGACCACAGGTCAAAGGTGGGGGACAAGGCCGGCCCCGGGGGGCTGGCAGAGGAGCAGAGGAAGATCCGGTTGTGTAGCAGGTGGTTGCTGCCACACAATTCCAGATATCAATCCTGCCTAGATAAGTTTTTCAGCCTAGCCGAAAACCCCTTTGACACCAGCGCTAAGCCGCTGGTCTGGCTTCCTGATCGTGCTGCTGCCTGCGGGCCTTGAGATCGGCCGTGGGGCTTGTCTCCCCCTGGTCAAGCCGGGCACGGATCAGCCTGAGTTCGTCAAGAATCGCCCCGAGCAGTTG
>CAMDSS010000248.1 GCA_945907085.1 Cyanobium sp. NIES-981
CGCTGCACAGGCCACTCCTATCGATGCACTGAGCTATTCACGGTGACAATGGAATCCCCCGGCCTTGACCAGAGCCCTCCCCCCTGTCCCAGCCCAGGCACCTAGCTCAGACAGCTGATCGTTTGCTAGCAAGCCAGCTTCAAATCATCTTGACCACAGCCTTGAATTGGTGAGGTCTAAAAAACAAATTTAGCATTCATTAGTCAATCGGTTAACCGGACCACAAGCTCGACCGCCATAAAACACTAAAGGCCATCACGCTACCATCAAAATCTGTACTGCAGCTTTGTATACAACCCACTACCAAGTAACCAATTGTTCCAATAACCGCTGTTGTCATCAGCACTAAATTGCTTCACCCAGCCAAGCTCTAGGGACCAATGTTGGCCTGCGACCAAGCGGCCCAGCAGACCCGCGGCACCCACACCATCATTGATCGTGGTCCCACGCCTGGTAGAGCGCACAGCCCCTGCGCCCACAAAGGGCACCAGTTGCAGCGCATTGCGTTTGCCACGCCAAATAGTCCAGTTTGCTTCTGCACTGCCAAGCAAACCACTATCTCCACTGATCAGGGAACCTGGCAGGCCCCTGAGACCGTTATTACTACCAACGGAAAAGGTCATATCGGAGGTCAGGGGCGCAAAGGCCCATTGGCCTGCTGCCATGACATTGAATTGAAGTGTCCTAAAGGGCCGCCAACTCAGGCCCAACTGGCCTGAGAGGGCCTTGGCCCGAGCTGGATTCACCCCCCAAAGGGCCAGCTCGGAGAGTTGGCTAGCCGTACTAAAAGCTTCTAGCCCCTGGAGACCATAGAGTGATCCTGCCAAGGTGAACGTGTTCTCGATGCGACTAAACCCAATCCCCGCCCGCAGATAGCCACTACTGAGCCAGCCCCCCGCACCGCCACCTACCACCACCGGGGCGCTCTGGCCATTGAGAAAGCCATCATTCCGGTTTGCGCTCACACCAGCGAAGCCGTACAAGCGCGTCGTAAGACTGTCCTTAAAAACCCATTCCAACTGGGCAAGATTTTGGATTTGGCGATAGGAGAGGTTGCGAAGAACGCCACTTGCCTCGATCACTTGCCGCCGACTAATACCAACGGAATCGGTAAATCGCAGGCTTGAACTAATTGGCAAACTATAACTTATGGAACCGATACTCGATCCCAGTTCCGGAGTGGTTGTGCCATCCACTTCGCCATAGACCAGGAACGTATCTCCGCGCAACGCCAAGTCATGCTTGAGAAGGGTGGCCACCGATCGCCATTGGCCCGTTCCACCATCTCCGTCGTTGCGAACTTCAACCAGTCCCTGCCAGGGGGGTCTTTCAGCCACCAAGGTGAGGGTCAGCACCGCCTGGGTTGGATCACTACCGACCTTGCCGAGGTTGCCCTGAACCTGGCCAACACCGGTCAGTCCCTTCAGCAGCAGGAGCTGACGCTGCAACGTGGGCAAGTACAGAACGCTGCCGACCAGCGAACGGATTTTGCCCTGGGCCATCGCCGCCAGCTTGGGGTCAGCGGAGCGGACCCGAATCTCGGCGATACGCCCTTGGACCACCTCGAGCGTGTCGCCCTTCGAGCTTGCCGCGGTATAAACACGACTATTGATATAGCCATCGGCAATGAAGCGGGACGTCAACGCTGCGGCGCAGGCCTTGAGCCCATCCTGGCCGCCGGTTCCTGGGGTCTTCCCCCCTAAGCAATTGCCAAAAATACCGCGGAGCTGGGATGGGCTATACGGCGTGCTTCCTTGGATCAATGGCATCGCCTGGCCTGGTTCAAGCGATGGCGCCGCGGGTGCACTGGCACCAGGCGCTGGCGGGCCACCCTTCCTAGGGGAGGGGTCGACCAAGACCGGGTCCCGCTCCTGACGCGGGGTTGGCCGCCGGTCCAGAGGAGCCTCCTCCGGCAGCCTCGCTGGCCCCTGCTGAAGGGGTGGGGCCACGAGCTGGGCCAACAGGAGGACAGGAAGCGGCACCGATGCCTTGAATAGGAAAATTATTGGCGCCATTATCCAGCAACTTGCAGCGCAAAGCGCCCAATTGCCGTTTTGTGTTCAAAGCAGGAATTGGCACTCGGCGCAGCGTGAAGAACGATCCCAACCCCTTAACGCCCGAGCCCCTAACCAAGCCCTTGGACAGGGGCCAGGCCAAGACTGCATGGGGATAGCGGGACGGGTTTGGGGTTCCCAAGCGCAGGGTTGCTGATCATTTGCCAGGGGGTTAACAGCTTGGATCAGGACAAGGGCCCCATCCCCCATTAACGGCACCAGCAGCGAGGTTGGCCGATGCTGGCGAACCAGGGTTTGGGTACGGGTGAACCCCAAGGCCCAGTAGCCAAGCCGGCCGAAAGCGGTGCTCCCAGGCGGGCAGCCCAAATTTGCCACGGTCAAGACTGATGGCCCAGATCCGCCCCTGACCTGCGGCACCTGGCTTAGAGTTCGCAGCAAATTGCTTCCCGGCTCTCCCTGCCTGGGGCCTCCCCACGCGCAGGTCCTAGGCACCCATCTGACGGGATGCCGACTTTTCATTCAGCCCCCATGGCCTTACTCCAGCCCCATGCGACCCGGACATGGCGCCGGTCAAGGCTGGCATCCCTAGGACTAACGGCCGCGATGCTGGGATCAGGGGTCGCCTATGGGCAAACAGTGCCGGCTGGCATTGTGGCAGAAACACCGAATAATACCAACACTACTATCATAGTAGACCCTCAAAATCCCAGCGTAGCTGTCATCAGCAATGGCCTTCAATCGGGTGGCAATCTGTATCATCGCTTCTCGGAATTTGACACAACCAGAAGCCAAGATCAGCTCAGTCGTGTGCTTTTCGATCTAGCAAGCAGCAGCACGATCCAAAATCTTGTTGTGGGCGTTTCAGCAACGGCAGGATCGCTGATATCGGTACCAATCGTCCTGTCCCAATCCGCCAATTTACTGTTCTTGTCACCCTATGGCATCGTCATGTCAGGAGCAGGAGGATTTGGCTATGGCTCGGCGGTTGGATCCATCTCGCCGCTGGAAAAAGTTGCCATCACAACGGCCAACATGCTCAATTTCAACACAAATACAACTACCGCCAGCAGCTTTGAGGTGGTGCCCACGACAACATCACCAACCATAGGGTATCCCGACGGCTCTCCCAACCCCCAAATCACGGGCCTTACGTCCCTTGCCAACGTGGGCGGCAAAATCATCTTGGATGGTCAGACGGGCGGCCCGGTCACCCTCGTGGTCGAACAAGCACTGATGGTTGCCGAATTGGTACCTAGTGCCATTCCCCAAGTACAGGAGACCCTGGCGCCCGTCCAAGTGAAGGGTCAGGTCACGCTCGGACTCGCCGGCACGGGCACAATCTATGGGGCATTTAACCTGGGGGAATGGAGCAACAACGCCTGGAGCACCGCCAGCTTGAGTGCGACATCTGGCTCAGGCGCCCTCAATTGGGACGCTCCGGTGGCGGTGAAACCCGGATCTGAATTCAATCTCCAGGCCACCGGTAGCGGGGCCATCACGCTGCAGGGCCTGGTCAGCCTCTATGGCTGGGAAACAACAAATGCCCTCACATTTGCCAAGCTC
>CAMDSS010000249.1 GCA_945907085.1 Cyanobium sp. NIES-981
GCAAATGCGCCCGGGTAGTGGGCGACGTCCTGGGCAAATACCACCCCCACGGCGATCAAGCCGTTTACGACGCCCTGGTGCGTTTGGTGCAAACCTTTGCCAGTCGCCATCCCTTGCTCGATGGCCATGGCAACTTCGGCTCGGTCGACGACGATCCACCGGCAGCCATGCGTTACACGGAAACGCGGCTCGCCCCCATCGCCAACGAGGGGATGCTGGATGAAATCAGCAGCGACACGGTCGATTTCGCCTCGAACTTCGATGGCTCCCAACAGGAGCCCACGGTGCTGCCGGCCCAACTGCCATTCCTAATCCTCAATGGCTGCACCGGCATTGCCGTGGGCATGGCCACGAGCATCCCGCCCCACAACCTGGGCGAAGTGGTGGATGCCCTGGTTGCCCTGATCCGCAAACCCGATCTTAGCGACGAAAAACTGCTGGAATTGGTGCCCGGACCCGACTTCCCCACCGGAGGCGAAGTGCTGCTGGGCAGCGGGGTCCGCGAGACCTACCTGGGCGGCCGCGGCAGCATCCCGATGCGGGGCGTGGCCCACATTGAGGAAGTGCAACCCGGCAAAGGTCGCCACAAACGCGGCGCCGTGGTGATTACGGAATTGCCTTACCAGCTGAGCAAGGCCGGCTGGATCGAGAAACTGGCCGAACAGGTGAACGAAGGCAAAATCGGCGGGATTGCCGACATTCGCGATGAGAGCGATCGCGACGGCATGCGGGTGGTGGTGGAACTCCGCCGCGATGCCAACGCCGAAACCGTGCTCTCTGACCTGCAGCGCCGCACGGCTCTGCAAAGCAATTTTGGCGCGATAATGCTGGCCCTGGTGAACAGCCAGCCGGTGCAACTCAGCTTGCGCCGCATGCTCCAGCAATTCCTGGAATACCGGGAACTGACAATCCTGCGCCGCACCCGCCACGCCCTCAAGCGCTGCGAAGACCGGCTCGAGGTGGTGGAGGGCCTCACCAAAGCCCTCAATGTGCTCAAGCAGGTGATCGAAATGATCACCGCCGCCGCCGATGCGGCGAGCGCCAAGGCCAGCCTCCAGGTGCACCTGGATTTGAGCGAGCGGCAGGCCGATGCGGTCCTGGCGATGCCCCTGCGCCGACTCACAGGCCTGGAACAGGAAAGCCTGCGCAAGGAAGCCGACGACCTCCGCGTTGAGCGCACGGGCCTGCGACACCTACTCGACGACCGGAGCGCCCTACTCGACACCATGGTGAGCGAGTTCAAAGCCCTGAAAAAGCGCTTCGCCACCCCCAGGCGCACCCGCCTCATCGAGGGCGGCGATGCCCTGGTGGCCCAGAGGGCCGCAGCCGTGCGTCCCAACGCCGAACTGCAGCGCCAGCAGGCCTTTGCTGCCCTGGCCAGCGAAAGCCGACTCCTGATCCAGGCCGATGGGGCCGTGAAGATCGTGACTCCCCAAATGCTGGGCAGGCTCCATCTCGATGCCAGCAGTGACCTGGGCGACAACCCGTCACCGGCCCAGGTGATCCTGCCCATCGCCCAACAACCGGCTTTGTTGGCCTTTACCGCTTCCGGGAGGGTGGGGCTGCTGCGCTGGGAATTTGCGGGCCAACAACCCGGCAACCTCGAGCGCTTTCTCCCCGACAGCCTGGAAGGGGAACGGGTGGTGCAGGTGCTCCCCCTGCCCACGGAAGCCGGCTCAAGCCTGGGTCTGCTGAGCAGCGATGGCCGCTTCAAGCGGCTGCCCATGGAGGAATTCCAGGAGCTCTCTGGCCGGGCCACCACCGTGCTCAAACTCAAAGACGGGGTGGAACTCAAGCGGGTGGTGAGCTGCCAAGACGACCAGGAAGTGGTGGTGGCCAGCAGCACCGGACGGCTGCTGAGAATGACAGTGAATGAGGCCAACCTGCCCCTGATGGGCCGGGCCGCCCAAGGACCCATGGTGATGCGACTGTTGCCCGGCGAAGCCGTGGTGGGCGCTGCCTGCACGGTCACCAGCCTGGTTCTCGCAAGCCATTACGGCCAGATCAAGCGACTCAATACCAGCGAGATCAGGCTCTGTCAGCGGGGTGATTTGGGCCAGATCGGCCTGCGCTTTGAGCAACGGGGCGACCACCTGGTGGACCTGTGCAGTGGCCTTCCCGCCCTGGTCAGTGCGGTGGTAAGCGACACCCGCAGCTTCCGGTTTGTACCCGATGCCTTGGAAGCCCAGGACCCCAGCGGATCAGGCCAGAGTTTTGGCCTCAAAGCGGGAGAGCATCTGCAACGGCTGGTGCCGCTAGTCAACTGAAGGGCTGGCGTTGATCTAAAGGGTGGCCGCAATCCCCGCGGGCTCGAGCATCAATTTGCTGGAGCGCACCGCCTCTTCCATCTCAATGGGATAGGCGCCATCAAAACAGGCGGAACAAAAGTTGTTGGAGTTGGCCTTCGCCGCATCCACCATCCCCTGCTTGCTCAGGTAAGCCAGGGAATCAACGCCAAGGTGGGTCGCAATTTCCTCCAGGGTGAGGCGCGCCGCAATCAATTGATCCTGGGTGTCGGTATCGATGCCATAGAAGCAGGGATGGGTCACCGGGGGTGAACTGATGCGCATGTGCACTGCAGTGGCACCGGCATCGCGAAGGGCTGCCACCAACTTGCGACTCGTGGTGCCGCGCACAATCGAGTCGTCGATCACCACCACCCGTTTGCCCGAGAGCACATCCGGCAAGGGGTTGAGCTTGACCCGAATACCCGCCTCCCGCATGGCCTGGGTGGGCTGGATAAAGGTGCGGCCCACGTAGCGATTTTTGATCAATCCATCCGCAAAGGGAATGCCACTGAATTGGGAATAGCCAATGGCAGCGGGAATCCCGGAATCGGGAACCCCAATCACGATGTCGGCATCGACTGGGGTTTCGCGGGCAAGGGTTTCGCCGATGCGGACCCGATAGCTGTAGAGCGATTCACCAAAGAACCGGCTGTCAGGGCGCGCGAAATAGATCATTTCGAACACACACAACTTGTGGGGCTCCAGGGACCACTCGCTGCGGCTGGGGGTGGCATCACCCTGGCGGAAGTGGATGATCTCACCAGGTTTGACGTCGTCGTCAAAGCTGGCGCCAATGATGTCGAGGCCACAGGTTTCACTGCTCACCACCCACTGGGCCTGCTCCAGCTCACCCATGTGGCCAAACACCAAAGGCCTGATGCCATGGCCATCGCGCAGGGCAAACAGGCCCGCAGGGGTGCCAATCACCAAGCTGAAGGCGCCCCGACAACGTCCTGCCGCTTGGCGAATTGCCTGGTCCCAATCCAAACCGCCATTGACGGCGCCCTGAATAGCAAAGGCAATCAGTTCGGAATCGGTGGTGGAGGTGAGTTCACTGGCGATATCAGCCAACTCGTCGCGCAATTCGGTGGCGTTCACCAAATTGCCGTTGTGGGCCAGGGCAAAGGGGCCCGACCGGGTCATCAAAACGACCGGCTGGGCATTGCAAACCTTGCTGCTGCCCGTTGTGGAATAGCGGTTATGGCCAATGGCCAGATCGCCCGGCATCCGCTCGAGCATGGCCTGGTCAAACACCTGGCTCACCAGGCCCATGTCCTTGTGGAG
>CAMDSS010000250.1 GCA_945907085.1 Cyanobium sp. NIES-981
GAGGGGAAATTGGTAATAAAGCCTGTCGAGATAGGGGGAATCGTTGCTACTCTCCGTTCGAATGAGCTTAAAGACGTTGCTTGTCGAGGTGCCAAATGGATAACTCGCAAAATTTCCCGCCCCCAAGCGCACACGTAAAAGATCCTTACCGCTGTAACTCGTATAGAAGTTGAGATGCACCTCATAATTGAACGTGGTATTGCCTCCAGCGTTGCTGTTTGGGCTGCCACTGCGGCCATAGTTTGGGATACCGCCAATCGTCATCGTTGCATCAGCCTTGAACTTGGTAGTGGTTGAGAACGCTTGGGCATCCAGACCCTCTAGCTTTGCGCTTAGTTTCGGAAGCGCTCCGTCAAGAATGGCGAGATCGTTGTTGAGCAGCTGAAGTAGGCGGGGGAGGTCTTCGTTGCTTACAGGAATCTGAGCTAAACAACGGTTGAGTAGAATCGGTGCGTGCTGGCGCGGGATCCCTTGGGGTTTACCGAAGGCTTCCCTGGCAAGGGGGGAACCACAGCCAGGCCGCTTCAGCAGGCTCTGCAAGGCCTGATAGGCCCAATCTCCCGGCTTGATGTCTGATGAGAGATTGAGGGCGTTGTCTTGTGGTGGGATGTAGGAGCTGGCCGCAACCCCGGCGTCACGGGTCGGCAGGATTTGGGCTGCCGCCCCGATGGGCCCCATCAGGAAGCTGGCGACCAGCGCTCCAAGCCTGCAGACCATTCGAATCAGGTGGACATGGGCTGGCAAGGGAAGAACTTGGCAGCAGGGTGCAAACTTAGGGGGGATTCAAGGGCTCTAGGCAGCAATGGGTCAAAGCCGCTTACTAGCCATGGTGCTGGCCCTCAGCGGCTTGCTGACTGGGTGTGGCTCCTCTGGCACCACCGGCATTTCCGAGCTGGGCAGCTCCATCACTGTGCTGGCGGAGCTCTCATCGAAGGCGGATCCGATTGAGCAAGCCCGGGTGCAAGCGCTGCTCCAAGAACAGATCAAAGAATTCAAGCGCATCAATCCTGAGCTGCACATCAGGTTTCGCGCACTTCCCTCTGACCGGCTCGAGCAGGAAGTGATCTATCAAACCCAGCGCGGCCTGGGTCCCGATCTGATGCTTTTGGCCTCGAATCGAGATCTCATCAACCTGCAGCAAAAGGCCTACATTTCGCCGGTAGTGATCTCCAGCCAAGAACAGAGCAACTTTCGAAGCTCCTATCTGGAGCATCTGCGCTATCGCGGGCAGCAGCTCGCAGTGCCGTTACTCGTTTACCCAGCCCTAGCCTGTTTTAATCGCAAGCAACTCCCCCAATCTCCCCAGACCCTGGGAGCGATAATTCGTCTTGGACAACAGGAGCATTCCTTTGGTCTCAATTCTAATTTTGAAGGCCTAGATCTCGTGATGAGCGGCTTCGGTCTTACAGTGTTTCCGCAAAAATCAAACCGCTCTTACTATCCAAAAAAGTTACTAAAGGCTCTGCAGTGGTATAGAGAGGCCAATCTGCAGCCCTATATCAGTTTTGTGGACAACGATGAAGAATTGAGGCAAGGGCTGGTCGCAGGTCGCTTCGAATGGATCCCATGCTCTAGTGGCTGGTTACCCAGCTTGCAACGAGCACTTGGAGCGGACCTTGGCATTGCCGTACTACCAGCCGGACCAGAAGGGCCTGCCAAGCCGATGTTACGCATGCCGCTATGGGTCTTTGGCTCCCAGTCGAACCCTAGACAGCGAAAGTTTGCCAAACAATTTATGCTATTTACTGTCAACACCGTGAACCAACGGAGCATGGCACTGAGGCTAGGAACAGTACTACCAGTCAACCCCACCATTGCATTACCCCTTAAGGCTTATCCGACCCTGTCAGTGATGCATACGTCGACGAAGAACAGTGGAACAACCACTCTTGAACAGAAACACTTTCTTTTGAAATATACCAAAAAAGTAGAAGGATTACTTAATCTAGTCATCACAGGCGTGCAGTCCCCAAATGCGGTAGCACCAAAATTTCAACAGCTGCTCAATGCCATGCCGACCACGGACCAGCAATGAACGAAATCGCTCTGCTATTTCAGGATGTGTTTGCCGACCTGCTCCGCTTTGAGGTTCAAAGACAACTTGCGGCCTTGGGGCTGGCCTTTGGCGCCTGGCTTGTCCTGAAGGCCCAGTTAAAGCTTGAGAAGCGGCGTTGGCCCCGAGAAGCCAGCTGGCCATGGCTGGCGCTGGTGAAGCCCCTAGCCAATGAAACCCTGCTTTGGCTCTGCCTTGTTGCCGTGAGCACCTGGTTGGTTGCAACCACAGGGGTTGGGGATCTAGCCAGATTTTTGGCTCGGTTTTATGGGATCTGCCTATTCTCCCGCTTTGGGCTGGTCGTTCTAAGGCTCTACCTACCTTCCAAGGTGGTCAAAGCTACAGACCTAAGGGTCATAAGGCCTTTATTGGCATTGGTTGGGACTCTACTGTTTTATGCTCAATTTGGTGACTTGGAAGAACTTTGGTCCACCCAAGTGTTGCACTGGGGCAACGATCATTTGACATTTGGCGCCTTAATCGTGCTGATCTTTGGCACCTATTTTGTAACCGCTGGCGCTGAGCTTCCAGCCCTTGCTGCGGCCGAGGTCATGCGGCGGGCATTTGAGCTGAATGGCCCATCTCATCGAGCATCGGCTCTGGTGATTCGCTATGGCCTGGCCGCCATTGGGCTGGTGTTGATCTTGGCCTATGTGGGGGTCAATACCACCTTGCTTGCTGCTGTGGGTGGCGGACTTTCGGTGGGGCTGGGCTTTGGCCTCAAGGAAGTCTTCAGCAATTTTGTGAGTGGTATTTGGTTGTTGCTGGAAGGTACTGTTAGGCCAGGGGATGTGTTGCTCCTTGAATCTGGTAAAGGAGAGGATCCCTGTGAGGTTCTAGAGCTTGGAATGCGTGCCACCACCCTCTGGCGCGACCGTGACAACGTGGAACTGGTAGTACCCAACCAAACATTTTTCACCCAATCGATGGTCACCTACAGCGGCCTCCGGGATGGACGCCGCCGAGGGCAGGTGCTGATTGGGGTTGCCTTCCGCCACCCTCCAGAGACGGTGATTGCGCTACTGGAAGCCACGGCGCTCACCATTCCCCGGGTGTTGCATCAGCCTGCTCCGAAGGGGCTGCTGCTGCGCTACGACGACTCCGCCATCACCTACGCCATTCGCTATTGGATCGAAAACCCCATGAATGGGGTTGGCGTGGCCAGCGATGTGGGAATCGCCGTTTGGAACGCCTTTCGCAGGGAGGGCATTGAAATTCCCTTCCCCCAAAGGGTGCTGCACGGTGCACCATCCCTGCCAGGATCTGGCGATCGCCAATGATTGCCCATCCTTAGGCGCTCATTGAGGAACACGAACATCAATGGGGCAGGGGCCAAGCCAACACTGGAATTCCTTAAAAAGAAATCAGTCAGCCCCCTAATCCAAAGGTTACCTGCGACACCTAGCCAAGTCTCTACAATTGAAATTGTGTTGAAGCTTGGGCATGAAGCAGCTGCCGCAGCCGGAATCGCTTCGACAAAGTCCCACCTTTGGCCTTGCTGATGGGGTTGTG
>CAMDSS010000251.1 GCA_945907085.1 Cyanobium sp. NIES-981
ACCAGCAGGGCCAGGCCCTGCCAATCGCGCTGCCAACCCCAGAGGGCTAGGGATTCGAGCGCCAAGAGGAGTTGCTCTGGCT
Organism: Cyanobium sp. NIES-981; assembly: GCA_945907085.1. Classification (GTDB taxonomy): domain Bacteria; phylum Cyanobacteriota; class Cyanobacteriia; order PCC-6307; family Cyanobiaceae; genus Cyanobium_A. The sequence continues at coordinate 83 of CAMDSS010000251.1, forward strand.
CCGCCATCCGGCCATCCCCCTGGCGATCACAGGCGAGCAGACCCGGGGCAGGCCCAAGGGCCAGCACCCGCCCAAAGCCTTGGAGTGCCTGCCAATTGCCCTGCACCGGTGGGGCTTGCCACATCGATGTATTCATCGCGGCGGCGGCCACCACCGGCGCCTCCGTGGCCAGCAGGGTGCTCGCCAGCAGGGTGTCGGCCAAGCCATGCACCCAACGGCCCAAGCTGGTGGCGCTCAGAGGGGCGACCAGCACCAGCTCGGCCCACTCAGCCAACTCCACATGCAGGGGCCGGGGCGCCTGGTGGCTCCATTGATCCGCATCCAGATAACAGTGGTGACGGCTAAGCGAAGCCAGGGCTACCGGACTCACCAAGGAGGCCGCACTGGCGGTGAGTACACAGCGCACCTGGGCTCCGCGCTTAGCCAGGGCGCTGACCAGCAAGGGGATCTTCACCGCAGCGATGCTGCCGGTGATCGCCACCAAAATCCTGCGTCCGGCCAGAGGATCAAGGCTGGAAGCAGAACGCGGTGCGCCCTCAGTCCTCATCGAAGGGTTCCTGGTCGACCAAATGCACGTAGGGCCGGGCCAGCTCGGGCCGATGGATGGCCAAGGCGCGCATCAAATGCCAATCGGCAAGGCCATCAAAGGCACTGGGGTAGTCGTCCTCATCCAGGCGCCGGGCCAGTTCCGCCGTAGAGGCTTCATCAAAGGCGGCGAGCCGTTCAGGCGTGATCGACTCGGTCATGGCGGAGATCGGCCAGGGGCCGATTGGAATGGCTTTTGGAGATAATGGCCCAGCCCATGGAACTTTGGTTCCCCCGACATGGGCCCTTGGGGATTTAGCTCAGCTGGTAGAGCGCTGCGATCGCACCGCAGAGGTCAGGGGTTCGAGTCCCCTATTCTCCACTCCATGAATTGGACCACCAACGCCGAAACCAAGCTGAAGGAAGTGCCTTTTTTTGTGCGCCCCATCGTGCGGCGCAGAATTGAGGGACTTGCCTCAGAAGCGGGGCAAAACGAGATCGACGAAGCCTTTTATGAGCAGGCCAAGGCCCAGTTCGGCGAGAAGTAAACCGGCGATGGGGTAAAAGGGACAACACGATCAGTCCTTTTTATGTCCCAGTCCAAGCGTGAGCAGGTCGTGAGTCACCTGCGCTACATCCGCCAGGAACTCCGGGAAATGCACCAGGGGGTCCAGGAAGATGGGCTGCTTCCTGAAGCGGGCGAAGTGCGTGGGGTGATGGCCCAGATGGAAGCCCTGCTCGAACTGCTTGAAGGCAAGGGCTCCCGCAAAAAGGACAGCGACGGCTGATTGCGTTGCTTTCAAGTTGACGGCCTGAAAGTGACCGACCAAAACCTGGTGGTTTCACCGTCAAGGCCCGAGGGACGCTCCGGCAAACGGCTCAAGACCAATGGATCCCAAAGCCAGTCAACGCTTAGGTGGTGATTGTCCCCATCACCCAGCCCCGGCTTCGGCCAGGGCTTTTTTATTGGAATCCCCTATCAGTAGCGGTAAAAACCTGCCAATACACCAGAGATGGTGTAGACAGGGTTTGGCAGGGCATGGGCCGGGTGATGGGGATCACCGAAAGCCAAACTCCCTGCCCCCCTCTTTTTCAAAGCTTCCTGAACGCTAAAGCAGCGCTGTGACACCGGGATTGCCCAAACCCCGCTACCAGCAGACCCGCTTTCAGCAACGGGTGGCCCAAGCGATCGCCTCCCTGGAGCGCTGGGCCTCCAATCCCTGGCGGCGGCTGTCGTTGCAGTTGATCGTGCTGCTGATCAGCTTCAGCATCGGCGGAGCCATCGGCACCATCAGTGGCGCCTTCTCCGAACTGGATCCCGTTGGGGCGTTGATTTGTGTGAGCGCCATTGAGTTGGCGATTCGGGCCCGGGGGCCCTTGCTGCGCCGTCAAGGCGACCGCCTGATCCTGCAACTCCTGGATATGGCGCGGCTTGGCCTGCTCTACGGCGTGCTGCTGGACGGCTTCAAGTTGCTTTAAGCGGCCAACAAATAGAGCAGCGCCATGCGAATGGGGATGCCATTGCGCACCTGCTCTTCCACCAGGCTGAGGTTGGGATCATCCAGCAGGGCACCCGCCATCTCCACCCCCCGATTCACCGGACCTGGGTGGAGCACCGGCACGCCGGGGTTGCAAAACGCCAAGCGCTGGTGGGTGAGGCCGTATTGGCGGTGGTACTGATCCAGGCTGGTGAGCAGGTGTTGGCGCATGCGCTCTTTCTGCAGACGCAGGGTCATCACCGCATCGGCACCGGGCAGGGCCTGATCCAGGCTGCGGACCACCGTCACAGTGCCGCGCCAGGGCACTGGATCGTTGGCCTGGCCCGGCGGCGGCGCGACCACAAACTCGGCAAAGGCCTCCGGGAGCAAGGTGGGCGGGCCGCACAGCACCACATGGGCGCCACAGGCCGTGAGGGCCCAGAGATTGGAGCGGGCCACCCGCGAATGGAGTACATCGCCCACGATCACAATCCGCTTGCCGCGCAGGGCTTCTGGCGTGGGCGCCTGAGGATTGAAGTGGCGGGCCAAGGTGAACAGATCGAGCAAGCCCTGGCTGGGATGGCTGTGGAGCCCATCGCCTGCATTGAGCACGGCCACACCCGCACCGGCCTGGTCCAAATCCCGCGCCAATCCTTGGGGAACGCCCGCGCACTGGTGGCGCACGACCAGCACATTGGCGCCCATGGCCACATAGGTGCGGGCCGTATCGAGGAGGCTTTCGCCCTTGCTCAAGGAACTGGACGACGGCGAGAAACTCTGAACATCGGCCGACAAACGCTTGGCCGCCAACTCAAAACTGCTGCGGGTGCGAGTGCTGGGCTCGAAAAACAGGCTGGTCATCAGCCGCCCTTGGAGGGCAGGCAGCTTGCGCGCCCCCGCCACGGGCATGGCACGAAACCGCTGGGCCAGCTCCAGCACGGTGGCGTAGTCGTCTAGCGAGAAGGCCGCCAGATCGAGCACATGGCGGTGACTCCAACCGCTCAAAACGCAGGCTGCACAAACGCAGTCAACCTAAAGGGCCAGGGGCAGCTGGCAAGGGGAGCTGGTTGGCTGGCGATCACCGCGCACCCGCCGGCTGACACTGCGGCTGGCCTGCCAGTACCAACGCCAAGGCAGCTCTTGGCCCTGGGACAGGCCGATGCGGGTGGATTGGACCAGGGCGGCGGACCCTGAACGCGCCAAGGCAGCTGACACCACTGCTGGCCGGGGGGCCAGCCAAACACCAGACCCCGGATCCACCGCCATGGCGTCATGGCGCTTACAAAAGCCAAACCGCTTGGCCAACAAGGCCGGACCAGCCGCAATCCGCTCGGGCTCCCCGGGCAGCCAGGCGGCCCGCAGCAAGACTCCATTGGCCCAATCGCCCCGGCCTGTCACGACGTTGACGCAGTGGTGGAGCCATAGCTCACATAGACATAAAACCGCCCCGGCTCACCAAACAGGGTT
>CAMDSS010000252.1 GCA_945907085.1 Cyanobium sp. NIES-981
CCCGCCTACCGGGCGCCATCGAGTTGGAAATGGAGGGTTTGGCCGCAAGCGGCATCAAAGAAATCACCCTGCTGGGTCAAAACATCGATGCCTATGGCCGCGACCTGCCCGGCATCACCCCGGAAGGCCGCCGCCAGCACACCCTCACCGACCTGCTGCACCAGGTGCACGACGTGGCCGGCATCGAGCGGATCCGCTTCGCCACGAGCCACCCCCGCTATTTCACCGAGCGGTTGATCGACGCCTGCGCCGACCTGCCCAAGGTGTGCGAACACTTCCACATCCCCTTCCAAAGCGGTGATGACGACGTGCTCAAGGCCATGGCCCGGGGCTACACGATTGATCGCTACCGCCGCATCATTGACCGCATTCGCGATCGGATGCCCGAGGCCTCGATCAGCGCCGATGTGATCGTGGCGTTCCCCGGCGAAACCGACACCCAATTCCGCCGCACCCTGGCCCTGATTGAAGAGATCGGCTTCGATCTGGTCAATACGGCGGCCTATTCGCCCAGGCCCAACACCCCTGCGGCCGATTGGCCCGGCCAACTCAGCGAAGACGTGAAGGTGGAGCGGCTCCAGGAGATCAATGCCCTGGTGGAAGCCACCGCCCGCAGCCGCAGCGCCCGCTACGCCGGCCGCACCGTGGAAGTGTTGGCAGAAGGCATCAACCCCAAGAACCCCAGCCAATTGATGGGCCGCACCCGCACCAACCGGCTTACCTTTTTCCCAGCCCTCAAGGCCGACGGCTCCAGCCACCAGGGCGGCGATCTGGTCAACGTGACGATCGAAGGGGTGCGCCCCTTCTCCCTCAGCGGCAAACTGGCCTGAGTTTGGTCGGCTTCGGCCTGCCCTGGCGTCCGCATGAGCACCACCCCCACCCGCGTCGGCCTGATCTTTGGGGGAGCCTCGGGCGAGCATGCTGTCTCGATTCGCTCAGCCGCCACCGTGGCCAGCGCCCTGGCCGCAGGGGGCAATGGCTCCCGCTACGGCGTGAGCTGCTTTTACATCGATACCCAAGGCCGCTGGTGGGGCCCTGAGGTGGCCGATGCGGTGCTGGCCCAAGGCACCCCGGCTGGCCCAGGCCAATTGCCGAGCAGCCCGGCCAAACCAGGGTTTTCCGGCTTCCCCGCCGGCGCTGAGGCCATCGACGTCTGGCTGCCGGTGCTGCACGGCCCCAATGGCGAAGACGGCACCATCCAGGGCCTGTTCACCCTGATGCAGGTGCCCTTTGTGGGTTCGGGGGTGCTGGGCTCGGCGGTGGGCATGGACAAACAGGCCATGAAGGCCGCCTTTGCCGCGGCCGGCCTGCCCCAGGTGCCCTACATCTGCGCTTCAGCGCGGGAACTGCGCGCCAACCCCACCGACCTCATCACCAAGCTGGAAGCCCTATTGGGCTATCCCTGCTTTATCAAACCCGCCAACCTGGGCTCCTCGGTGGGGATCAGCAAGGCCAGCGACCGCCAGGGGCTGATGGCGGGCCTGGAAGCTGCGGCGGCCCTCGACCCGCGGCTGGTGATTGAACGGGGGGTAACGGCCAGGGAGCTGGAATGCGCCGTACGGGGGGGCGGCCACCAACCCCTCTTGGCTTCGGTGTTGGGCGAAATCTGCTTCGACGCCGATTGGTACGACTACGACACCAAATACAGCGACGGAAAAAGCCACACCGTGATCCCCGCCGTTGTGCCAGCGGAGGTCACGGAGCGGGCCCGCACCATGGCGATCCAGGCCTGTGAGGCCGTGGGCGCGATGGGCCTCTCCCGGGTCGACTTTTTCTACGCCGAGGCCAGCGGTGAGCTGTGGCTCAATGAGATCAACACTTTCCCGGGCTTCACCAGCCAGAGCATGTACCCCATGCTCTGGGCCGCCACTGGCCTACCCCTTGAAACATTGGTGCACGAATTGATCGAAGGGGCGAGAGAATGGCACAAACCTGCTGAGAAGGGAGGACCAGGGGCATGAGTCATGGACTGCTGTGGCTACCTCTGCTCTTGGTTTTTGTGCTGCTGGCGGCCTTGGGCTGGCTGGAACGGCGGCGTCAATCGCTGTTTCGGACCTGGGCCGAAGGGGCGGAACTGGCCAAATTGGATGGCTGTGGTGCCGCCCGACTCGTGGATGGGGTGCTGAGCTGGACCCGCTTTGAAGCCGGCACAATGCAGCCGGAAGACTCCTTTGTGATCAAGCATTTGGAGTTGGTGGAGCTGCTCTCGTTGCACTCTGGAGAGGCTCCCCTCACCGATGAAAGCCAGGGCTCCTGCCGCCTGCGGCTGGTGGGCAATGGCCAGCACAAGGACCTGCCCTTTTCCGATGCCGACCGGGCCCGCCGCTGGATCGCCGAGTTGATGGCCCGATCCCGCTGCGAACTCTGAGCACCCTTTGGTCAATCAGCCCCCCCTATCGCCTGGAGCGGAGCGACGCCGCCAACTGCGTCAGCAGAAACGGCACGACCGGCTCCGCCACAGCTGGCGCATCGTGGTGTTCACCTCCGTCGCCATCGGCCTGGGCTATGGCCTGCTGCGCCAGGGGTGGATTCTCACCGGTGCCAGCCAGGTCGAGGTTGTGGGTAGCTCCCAGGTTGGGGCGGATCAGGTGATTGCGGCCACCGGCCTCCGCTTCCCCCAGCCGCTTTTAGGCCTGCAACCCCAAGCGATGGCCACGGCGATCGAGGGGGCCCTGCCGGTGGAACAGGTGCAGGTCAGCCGGCTGATGGCCCCCCCCCGGCTGCGGGTGGAGTTGGTCGACCGGCAAGCCGTGGCCCGGGCCCAACGCCAAGGCGCCAAAGGCATGGAGCAGGGCTATGTGGATCGCTTGGGCAATTGGATGTCGTCCCGCCAGGGCCTAGGGAGCCCCAACAAGTCCGCCAACTCCCTGGTGGTGCTGGGCTGGCAGCAGCGGCTGCGGCCGGCCTTGGCGCTGGTGCTCGAGCAACGCCAATCCATCGGCCCCGATCTCCAGGAAATCCGCTTTGAACCGGGGGGCAGTCTCTGGTTGAAGAGCACCCGGCTGGGCCAGGTCCACCTCGGCCCCATTGATGGCCAGCTGGAGCGGCGGATTGACGTTCTCCAGCAATTGAGCCAGCAATTGCCGGCCAAGATCAAGGGACGCCATGTGGTGTCCATCGACCTCACCGACCCCAACCAACCCGAACTCGGGCTGCCGGCCCCGGCCCCAAACACCAAGGGTGGTGGCCCTAGCGCCAAACCCGCCTCAAACCGCGATTAACCCTTTCCCCAAGGACAATGGTTCTCGATGAAAAGGTGTTTGTTGAAAATGGTGTTAGATCAGTTGGTGTTCGATCACTAGGTGTGACATCACCTGGTGTGACACCGCTCGGGGCCCCCGATCCCCATCGCCGACATAATGCAGTCACAGAACGTCCCGCCGCAGATCGACGGCATCTCCGCAGCCATGGTGCAAAGCACGCCCCAGCCCAATGGCATCACCCCGAGCCAAACCGCCCGTATTGAGGTGATCGGCGTGGGTGGGGGCGGCAGCAATGCGGTCAACCGCATGATTGCGTCCGACCTGCAGGGGGTCGGTTACCGGGTG
>CAMDSS010000253.1 GCA_945907085.1 Cyanobium sp. NIES-981
CCTAATCGACCCGGAAGCCGGCCTGTTCAGCGCCGCTTGCCGGGCCCGGATGTTGCTGGATTGAACGGAAAGCTCACCCATAAGCCGGCAATCCAAAATCTTTAAAGACGGAGCAGATCAAAGATGAGCCAGACCTAAACTGGCAAAACGGTAGAACAATAGTCACCAAAATACATCCTACTCATCAAGTCCTATCGACTCTTTGAACCCATCGGCATAGCCCTGACCCACTCAACATCAACGCTGCAGCTCAGACCCAATGCCCCAATCTGCTCACGGATACCTCTAGCAGGGCTGTTAATGGTTGCTTCCCCTGGCCGCCCAGGGTTCAAATCGCCAAGACCGTGGCAAGGATGCCAGCGATGGCGAGAATCACGGCAGCAAGAACGATGCCGGCGGCCACATTGCCCTTGTTAATTTCGCGCCGGAAATCGATCGGATGGAGGCGATCAAACAGCCAGGTGCTGGCATAAAGAAGGATGACCCCAAAGAAGGTCCAGCCCACGGTGAGCAGAACCTGGAGGAGGGTTTTTTGAACCATTGAGCCAGCATCACGCTACTAAAGTTGTTCCAGTTTAGGGACAACCTCGCCAGTGGGGTATTGCCTATGTTTGGGGCGCCCAACTCGGCGGCTTCGATGACCAAGCTCGCCCCCGGGCGCCCGCCCAAGGAGGTCCTCCTCTGGCCCTGGCTGCTCTGGATACTGCCCCTGCTGCCGCCCCTCTGCCTGCTGTGGGCTGCCCAGAGCCCTCCCAAGGCCCTCGTCCTGCGGCCCGCCGGGCCCAGCACCCTGATCAGCGAGCCCTTCCCGTTGGACGCCGGCCTGCTGGGCAGTCCCTTGATCCAGGTTGGGGCAACGATCCCCAAGGACAGTTTCGTGACCTATCGGTTAGAGCTGCTGGATCCTGCCAACCGGGCGGTGCTCGCTCTCACCCGCGATGGCTGGCGGGAAACGGACACCTGGTCGGAAGACGGGGTGATTGGCAGCGATGACGAGAGCGACACAGGCGTAGCCCTACAGCTCCGTTCAGCCATGAACGGCCCCCATCGCCTGCGCCTGCAGATGGAGGAGCTCACAAGGAGCAACGGCGAGCCGCTGAGAGCCCCCGTGGTGTTCCGAGCCCAACTGGCCCGCCACCAATTCAATGCACCCGCTCTGTGGACCACTACCGTCGTCAGCCTGGTTCTAACGACCTGCGCCTGGATAGCCCTCTACGGCCACTGTCGCCGTCGACACCAGCTGGAGCTGGATGACCCCCAGGCGAGCCTGCGCACCGATCTTGGGCCAGGCCTTGTTCGGGTTGCGGTTGGTGTCCGTTACGGCCCGTTCTCTGTGGCTTTAGACTCGGATTCACCCATGCCCGAGGCCCTTCAGTTGAAGCTGGTGCTTCGTGATGGTTTCGGCCAAGTTTGCCTGTTGTCGATCGATCCAATCACCTCGAGAGCTCGCCCTGGCCATGTCTATTGGCGAACGTTGCATCTGAGGCTGACCGAGCGCCGTCACCTGCTGATGCAGGTCGAGGTTCCCGCCGGCCTGTCCTGCGATGTAGACCTCGCCCAGCTCAATCTGAGTGTTGAGGATGGGGTGAGGCGGCCCCTGCCGCTGCCCGCCCTGGAGCCATGGAACGCCTCCTAATCGTGGGCCTGGCCATCAGCTCGGTGGCTGTTGGCATCGGCGTCGCCGTGCTTCGACCCGATGTAGCGGCCGTGGGGCACTCCCAGCCACCCCAGTTCAACAATGGAACCGTCGTCGACGGCTGGAGCGGAGGAGGAGGTAGTAGCGGCGGCGGCATCAACCTGGATCCCCTTGGGCGCCGCCGCCAGGATTTCTCCCGTTTCCCCGGCAGGGGGCCGGGGTGGGCCAAATGACCGTGCCCTCGCCACCCCCCTCTCCTGCCCAGGTCCGCCTGCTCTTGGCCACGGCGGCGGTGTCCTCCTGCGTGGGGTTGGTGCTTGAGCTGCTGCTCGCCACCCAGGCCAGCTACCTGGAGGGCAACAGCGCCCTAGCCACCGGGGTTGTGGTTGGCACCTTCCTGGCGTCCATGGGCCTCGGGGCCTGGCTGAGCCAGTACCTGGCCCTTGATGCGGCCCCCGGCCCAGCCCTGCTGCGCAACTTCGTGCTGGTGGAGCTGGCCCTGGTGCCCCTGTGTCTGGCGGGGCCCCTGCTGCTCTTTGCCCTGTTCGCCGCCGATGGCCCCTTCTGGCTCGGGCTGGTGCTGCTCACCCTGGCGGTGGGAGTCCTAGGCGGCATGGAACTGCCCTTACTCACCCGCCTGCTGGAGACAGGGCAGGGCCTGCGCACCGCCCTGGCCAAGGCGATGGCCCTCGACTACCTCGGCGCGCTAGTCGGATCCCTGCTCTTCCCCCTGGTGCTGCTCCCCTGGCTGGGATTAGTGCCCACCTCAGCCCTGCTGGCCCTAGTGCCGCTGGTCTGCGCCGCTGCCCTGGGCTGGAACTTCCCGGGTCTCCGGCGCTGGCGCACCCCATTGCTCCTGGCCCTGCCAATCACGGCCCTGGCGGCGTTGGCGGTCGTGCCCCTCGGCCAACGCGTCGAAGACGGTCTCTATGAGGATCCGGTGGTGGGCCGCCAGCAATCCCGCTTCCAGCGCATCGTGCTAACCCGCCGTCGCGACGACCTACGCCTCTACCTCGACGGCCAACTCCAGTTCTCCAGCCTTGATGAATACCGTTACCACGAAGCCCTCGTGCATCCGGCGATGGCCTTCCATCCGCGGCCGCGGCGGGTTCTGCTGCTCGGTGCTGGGGATGGTTTGGCGGTACGGGAACTGCTGCGCTGGCCTTCGCTAGAACGCATCGACCTGATTGAACTCGATCCGGCGTTGCTTCAGCTCGCCCGCAGCCATCCGTTCCTACGGCGATTGAACCAATCCAGCCTGGACGATCCCCGCGTGCATGTGCAGGTGGGGGATGCTTTCGCCTGGATCAAAAAGCACAAGGCTGCCCCCTACGACGTGGTCATCGCCGACTTCCCCGATCCCGACAGCCCGGCCCTGGCCCGGCTCTACAGCCTCACCTTCTACGGGCTGCTGCGCAACCGGCTCGCCGCCGATGGTCTGATCGTGACCCAAGCCTCCTCACCCTTCTTCAGCCCCAAGGTGATGGCCTCGATCCGAGCCAGCTTCGCCGCCGTGGGACTAGCCAACCAGTCCTACAGCGTCGATGTACCCAGTTTTGGCCCCTGGGGCTTTGTCCTAGCCCACCGTTCCGGCCAGCGCCTCCAGGCCGCCCCCCTGCCCTTCCAGGGTCGCTGGATTGATCCCGTTCAGCTGGCGCGGCTCTTTGACCTCCCCCGCGACCTCCTGGCCCACCAAGGTGGGGCCGTGCTGCCCAACCGACTCAGCCGGCCCGTGATCCTCGACTACGCCAGGGAGTCCCTCTGGAGAGCAGATTGACTTCACCATCCGAGCTAGTTTCAACCAGCGGCCTGTTGTCATGATGACCCTGATCCTGGTGCTTCTGCTGGTCAGCATGGCCGCGCTAGCTTGGAATCTACTGATCCGGCAAAGGCGCCGGCAGCTGAACGCCCG
>CAMDSS010000254.1 GCA_945907085.1 Cyanobium sp. NIES-981
GGGGATCCAGTTGCTTTTGGATCAACTGCGATTGTCTTTGCGGTCAAGGGCTAATCGCGTTCCGCAGTTGACTTGCACGTTGTGATGGATGGGCCCAATGCAATGGATTTGGGAGCGGGGATTCCAGCGGATTGAATCGAATGCGTCAGCATTAAACCTGATTTTTGCCAAGCTTTGAGCCTCGGAGTTAGGCGAGTCAGTGGTTTGTTGTGCAGTTCAAGATATGGAATGTTGAACTAAAGCGGCTTTGCAGTGGATCTGCTTTGGGTGCGTTTTGGCCTGGTTCTACCCGTCAGGTTGCTCGAGGTCTTAGCCACGAGGAATGAACCATGACAGTATTGACAAATACATTCACCTCCCTTTTCGCAACGTCCCTTGTTGCGACGCAGTCTTTAGCGATTGCGGCGGCCCCCTTGATGATTGGAGTTGGAGTTTTCGCTGGGGGACTGATGGGGGGGCTAATGGTTGTCCAGGATTTCAAGCTTCGCAAAAAAGCAGACATTGCCCTTGAGGAGGATGGCACTGCCCCTGCTGCTTCTGTCACTGCCCCTGCCGCAATTGTGCGGCAAAGCGTGAGGCAGCCTTTCAAGCGGCTGGTTCGAGGTTAGGGTTGGAAACCACGCTCAGTTTTGGTTCCTCACCTTGGCCCTGATTGGCCTTCTCCTTGGGCCTGAGTCTTCTGTTTAATTGTTTGTTCGCATTTTTTGCTTGCCGAAGACTCAGGCTTTTTCTTCCGTCGTTGCGATTGTCCGTCAGAACATGTAAGGAGGTCGCTGCCGAGGAGCAATGGTTTCATGGCGATCTGTCCTCCCCTGCTGGCTCCTGAAACTGGCCTGTCACGCTGGGATCATGATTGGGATCAGGCAGTTCGACAGGCGCAGACAAGACCTTGCAGCGTTGTTATGGCGTCGATGCCACTTTCCTGATTAACCACCAGGTCAACCTGTCGGTGCAGCGTTGAAAAACCTGATCTTCTGCCATTTGCACCCGTTTGTTGCGTGCTGAGTCCTTTTGCCCATCGCCTGAGTTGTACATCTTGGCGGCTAGGCTCTCCTTGGATCGCTGCTGTTTGGCATTCCGGCATTCGGGGGAAAACCGTCTGCAACCGCTCAGGCAGAGGCAGATCCCCAAGCCAACGGCCATGGCCGGGAGCATTTTGATGGGCCGTTTGGCCATGGGTTTCAAACGCTTGGATGGAGGCCGTAACTGCACTGGTCGGCAGGGTATTGGATGTGGAGATGGTGCCTCCATTGCTCGATGCTCCAGCCCCATTGCTCCTCCCAGCGTGCTGTGCAGAAGGCTTGGGAGGTAAAACCAATCGTTACCCCATGGTTGATCGCCTTGCTGATGGCTGGGTAGCTCTCGAGCTTGAAGCGAAAGTTGCCGGTTTGAACGGCTTGATTCAGGCACACATAGGCGGGAAAGCCAATTTGCGAGGCGGTGATGGCAAGTACCCCATTCTCCCCTTCGCGCTCCGTGCTAAATCCGCTGATCAAATGGTGGATGTCGTGGGTTGTGGCAATTCGCTGGGTCAACCATCGCCCTTCGGTATCGATTAATCGTGGCCGGAAGAACTCCGGATCGTAGTTGAGTCTTCGAATCAGGGCTGCATACTCGTGGCCGAGACTGCCGGCAGGATATTCAGCCAGGCTGTCAAGATCTGGTTGAAGAGGTGGATAGCGCTCATCCATCATTTCGGAGCCTCCCGGGAGCTCCCTGAAGCGTGTGATGCACGCATTCATTTGGGGAGTGTCGAGAAAACTATCAACAAGGTCTGCAATTTTTTCGAGATTTCCCGAACTTTTGCCCACGGCAATCAGTTTTCCAAGTTGTTTTAATGCTTGGATGGATTCATGTAGTCGATTCATCTCAGGGTGCTTGAATGTTTGGGCAGCTGGCTCCGTTGAAGCGCGAGGCAATGCGTTGGGTACCTTCGCTAAAAATCATCTGCGCCGTTGCGGTGTCGCCAGCACTGAGGGCTGCTTGGATTTTCGCTGCAAACATGGAACAGGCCTGATCCAGGCTGACTGCTTTAGCAGGGGCTGGGGTCAGCCCAGTCATGGCGAAGGCGGCTGTGGCGACTGATCCAGCCAGGGTTGCCAGAAGCTTGAGGGGTAGGAGCTTTTTAGAAAAATGCTGTTCAGGGATCAAGGGTTTGGAGATTGATGGTGATACCCAACAAAAGCACGGATGGTTGCCCTTCCAGGGCCCATTGACATCACGCTCTCCACCAGTTTTCTGGCGAACGCTCTCTTGGGCGCCACCGGCACCGGTCAGCTGGTTCTTCGCAGCTGGCTGATGGCCACTGGGAATGCGGCTGTTCCGTTACGGGGCTGGGGGCTTCTGCGTAGCCAGCAACGACCCCCATCCTCTTCGATACTCACCACTTCGTAGGTGCAACCGTCGTCGGATGCAAGTCGGACGATGACGCCACTGCTGAAATCCATGGCTGCACTGAAGACCACTCCCACTCAAGGGCCAACACGGCTTTGGTTAGGTATTTTTGCTTGCCTGTGTGTTGGTGTCTGGACCTGAGATCAGTCATTTCCTTGGGATCGGGACATGGACGCCCCCTCGATACCGGCCCCTAGGTTGAACTCCTAGCCATTCAATTCGAGTAGCCCTGGATCTAACCTTCCCTTTCGCCTTGTGGTTGCTCCCCGCCCCCGCCTGGGCTGACCGGCTGAACTGCTCCATCGGAGAGCTGGCCCAGCGCCATGGTGCCAACGCCTTCGAACCCCACCTCACCATCTGCTCTGGGCATGGATCGGCTGATGGTGCCGATCGTGCCAGGGCGGTCGAGGGGTTGGCGCGCAGCTGGCGGTCCGTTGCGCTGAGGGTGGATGGGCTGGAGTGTGGGCCTGACTACTTCACCTTCCTTTGTCTCCGCCTGCACCATCAACCTGGGCTTGACCTGATCGGTCAAGCATTGCTGGCATTGCCGGGGTGCCATGGGCCAGCTTTCGGCCTCCACTTGAGCCTGCTCTACGCGGATCCGACTCCGGGAGCCCCTGGTTCAGCGATCGACAGGGGGGCATTGGTCCAGGAGTTGGCGTCCCAACTGGTGCAGAAAGGAAGGGATCGTGGGATCAGTTTTGATCGCCTTGCGCTGGTGCAACCAGGTTCGGGAGGCTGGCGCCACGGCTGGCCCTGGACGATTGAAGCCACGTTCCCCCTGGTGGCGCAACCTGACTGCAACTCCTGGCTGTTCAAGCAGCCAGGATTCCGCTGACTATTAGGTAAATGGCTGTGGCGAAGCACACCAGTAAGCCCAACGCCCATTGCTTCGGTTTGAGCCAGTGATTGATGCGATCGAGGAGGGCCCTGCCGCCAGGGCCGGCGACACCAACGAGAAGCAGGGGAATCAAGCAAGGGCTCATCGTGATGAGTACGAGCAATCCGATCAATAAGAACTCTTCAGCTCTTGTTGGAGCGCCCCTGGTGATCGTTGCTAAAGCAGGAAAGAACAGCACCAGGCTGGAGAAGTTTGGTGCCATGAGGCCCATGCCAATTGAAAA
>CAMDSS010000255.1 GCA_945907085.1 Cyanobium sp. NIES-981
CAGCCCTGCCTACCCAGTCCACCCCGGCATCAGCCCGCACCCCATTCCGGGGCAGCCTCCATCCCCTCACCGATCGCCAGGCGAATGGGGTGTTGCATGCCTATGACAACCAGGTGAAGGGCAGCTTTGATCGCATCGTGCCGGTGCTCAAGCGGCTCTCAACCCTCCAACACGAAGACGACTTCGTTGGAGCAGCCCAGCGTTTAGCCCGCACCGAGCTTGGCTTTGAGCTTCCCCTGCCCATCCTCGAGAAGGCCTGGGTAACCCAGCTCGACATGCGCACCCTGTTTGCCTGGTGCCTCTTCGAGACCTACGAACAGACCAGTCATGCCTTCTTCCAAGCCGATCCCCTAGGCGGCAAACCCGGGAGCCCCGCAGCCGAGGCCTTCGATGGCTTCCTGCTCTCCTGTGGCTTCCATCTCCTCGACATCACGCCCTGCTCGGATGGCCGCCTGGCCCATGCCATTGCCTATGCCCTGCGCCTGCCGTTTAGTTCCGTGCGGCGTCGCTCCCATGCCGGCGCCCTGTTTGATGTGCAAAACACGGTGAACCGCTGGGTGAAGACCGAGCACCGCCGTTACCGCGAGGCCATCCCCAACCCCGCCCATGAGGACACCCGCTATCTGAAGGTGGTTCTGTACCACTTCAGCTCCAAGGATCCCAGCCACGAGGGTTGTGCGGCCCATGGCAGTAACGATGCCCTTGCGGCCTCCTGTGGGTTTGAACGGCTCAAGGATTTTCAGCAGGCCGTGCAGAACAGTTTTTGCTGTGGGGCCTCCGTCGATTTGCTTTTGATGGGCATCGACACCGACACTGACGCCATCCGGGTTCACGTTCCCGGGATGGATGGCAGCACCAATCTCGAGCGCTGGGTTGATGCCCAGGAGGTCTACGCAGCCACCGTCCACCTTGGCGAGCAGGAAGCAAAAGTCCGCATTCAGGCCATGGTTGAACAGGCTGCCGCCTCTAGTCCTGACCCAAACATGGTGAAGCTGGTGGCCCGCCTGCTGGAGAACAACATGTCCCAGGTCGATTATGTGCGCCAACACCACGGCGGTAGTTATGGCGATGCGGGCCATGCCGAACGGTTTATTGGCGTGGGCATTGGTTTCAAAGAGATCCACCTGCGCAACCTCACCTATTTCGCCTATATGGATACGGTCGAAGAAGGAGCCGCCGACCTGGACGTCGGCATCAAGATTTTCACCGGCTTGAATGTGTCCAGGGGCTTGCCGGTGCCGGTGGTCGTCCGCTTTGATTACAACAGCCAGGTGCCTGGAGCCCGGGAACGGGCGATTCGCAATTGTGAGCGGGTTCAAGCCGCCCTGGAGAACCGCTACGCCGAACTCTTTCACCAGGGATTGCTCCATGCCCTGCTGACGGTTCGGGACCAGGACCGTCACACCCCTGCCGAAGCGGTAGGTTCCACAATCACGTTCGCGAGCGGAGGAGGGCACTGACATGTTGATCTGCAAAGTGGTTAAGCCGTTGGTCTCCACCAACCGCATTCCCGATTTCGAGCACAAACACCTGCAGGTGGTGCTGGATGGCAGCACTCAAAAAGTTGCTGTTGATGCCGTGGGTTGTATCCCCGGTGATTGGGTGATCTGTGTGGGTAGTTCCGCCGCCCGGGAAGCTGCCGGAAGTAAGTCCTATCCCAGCGATCTCACCATTGTTGGCATCATTGACCACTGGGATCCTGAGGCTGGCAAAACTCCCCCTGCCGGTTCCCCTGCTTCAACTGAGTCCCCATCTGCGAGTGATGCCCCACTTCCTGGGGGTGCCAAGTAATGGAAATCATGCAGGTGACGGGATCCCTGGTTTGCACCCAGCGCGTGCCTGGCTTGGATCACTCCAACCTGCGTGTGCTTCGCACCTCGAAGGGCAAGCTCAGCGTTGCCGTCGATCCTGTCGGTGCAGCACCGGGTAACTGGGTCTTCACCGCCAGTGGTTCGGCAGCCCGCTTTGCCTGCGGCAACCCCGAGGTTCAAACTGATCTCACGATCGGCGGAATCATCGATTTTTGGGAGCCCGATGGCTAGCTGAGTTGGGCGTTCCCCGCCCCGCTTTCCTGGTCATTCCCTAGCCCCAATTCCAACTGAGTCATGGCTACACCCACCCCGCGTTCGACCTCCAGTGCTTCGGCAGCTGCCAAGCCCGCCCCTGGGGCGAGCTCGGCAGCTGCTGCAAGTCCATCGTCCGGTACGCGGTCAGCCAGCTCAGTGCCATCGGTTGCGGCATCGGCTCCCAAGGCCTTGCCCGCTGCCCCAGCTGCAAAGGCCACCCCAGCCAAAGCAGCAGCCTCGGCTCGCCCTGCAGCTTCGCGCTCCAGTGCGGCCCAACCCGCCGCCAAATCCCCAGCCAAGGCAGCCCCCCGGGCTGCCGCGAACCGTTCTGGTTCGGCCCAAGCCTCCGGCGGCGGCGCCGGCACCTCCCGTCCTTCCACCCCATCCCGCAGCAACGCCATGGCTCCTTCCATTCAGGGCATCGCCCTCGGCATGATCGAAACCCGCGGCCTGGTTCCCGCCATTGAGGCCGCCGACGCCATGACCAAGGCGGCTGAAGTCACCTTGATCGCCCGGGAATTCGTTGGCGGCGGCTACGTCACCGTGATGGTTCGTGGTGAAACCGGTGCTGTCAACGCGGCCGTTCGCGCCGGCGCTGATGCCTGCGAGCGCGTCGGTGATGGCCTTGTGGCTGCCCACATCATTGCCCGTCCCCACAGTGAAGTTGAGCCTGCCCTCATCGCCACTGCCACCACCCGTCGTCTCTGATCCCCATGGGCGCCGTTCATCCGCGCGTCCTGGGTTACCTCGGTCGCGCCCTAAGCCTTGAGCTTTCTGCGGTTCAGCAGTACATGACCCAGGCCTCCCTTGTGGGGCTCTGGGGTGATGCTGATGCTGCAGAACGCTTCCGCCGCGAAACGGTGGAGGAAATGCAACACGCAGAAAAAATTGTGCAGCGCATGTTGGCTGTTGGGGTTGCCCCTTCTGCTTCCCAGCTCAGGGCCGTGACCCACGCTCCCGACCTGATTGGGCTGTTGCGCCACAACACCCAGTTGGAAAATGATTTGATCAACCTCTACGCAGAAGCCAGCCGGTTCTGTTTCTTGGTTGGTGATCTCAGCAACGAGGCCTTTTTTCGCAACTTGCTGAACGACGAGCAGCACCATGGTGCTGAACTATCTGCTTGGCTACAAAGCCTTGGAGGGCACGTGAACCGCCATCACGATCGGGCTACCTTCTAACTGCTGCCCGCCCCCTTGAGCCCCCCCCTTCCCCTGCCGATTCAGCTTGTTTGGCTGATCCCCCTCTATGGCTTCGTCGGCATGGTGGTTGCTTTGCCATGGGCCAGCGGCAGCCTGAAGCGCAATGGCCAGCGCCCAGCTGCCTACTTAAATCTTCTGCTCACCTTGCTGGCGGTTCTCCATGGCAGCTGGGTGAGCCTGGAGGTCTGGCGGCGGGGGGCCCAACACCTCAGCTTTGATTGGTTTTCTGCTGCCG
>CAMDSS010000256.1 GCA_945907085.1 Cyanobium sp. NIES-981
AGGGCTTCATGAAGTTCAGCGATGGCTCCAACCTCCAGGTGATCAACACCTCGATGAACCCCCCAATGGGTACGGGCAAGATGTTCGGCCCCTTTGCGGCGGTGCCCGGCAAGCAGGCCACCCAGATGAACTTCAAAGTTGGTGCCAGCAGCGACCCCAATGCCCTGGGCTTCAGCTATCGCATCTCGGTGCAGGGTTGCCGCTGATGCCTAGGGCGTGGCGTGGCGTGCTGCTGGGGGCCCTGCTCTCCCCCCTGATGGCCATGCCCGCTGCGCGGGCCCTGGAGGAGATTGTGATCAAGCTTCCCCTGCTCGACACCGATTTCACGGTGCGAGTGGGCGAATTGAGGGACCCCAGGGCTCTGCGCACCGGCACCAGTGATCTCGCCGAACTGGATCGGGCCAGCGCAGGAGCTGTTGGCAGAGAGCTCCTAGCCCTGCTCAACCAGCCAGTGCCGCTGAGCCTCACCCAGGTGGCCAATGGTTCGGTGGGATCCCCCTTGCTCGAGCAGGCCATGTTCGTGCTCTCCAGCTTGGGCACGCTCGAAGGCCGAAGCCCGGATCTCAGCGGCAAAACCCTGCGGGACGCCTTGATCAAGGCGTCCAAGAACGGCGAACCAACCCTGTTGAGCTTGATCGAGGCCATCCCCGGCAAACGGGTGATCCTCAATTTGGGCAGGGCTCGCCAGATCGTCAGCCGCATGGCCCAACAGCGCCAACGGGCCGAACAGTTGCTCGCGTCCACACCGCCAGCCAACGCCCCGGCTGCTCCCGTTGTGCCCCGGACCGCTGTGCTGGAGAGCATCGTTCGCTTGGCTGTGCCGCATCGCTCCCAGCCCATCGAGCTGGAGGTCCTGCAGCCCCGCCAAGGGGGCAATGGCCGCTTGGTGCTTGTGTCCCATGGTCTTTGGGATGGGCCTGCCAGCTTTCAAGGATGGGGAACCCTCCTGGCGGGCCAGGGCTACACCGTGATCCTGCCTCGCCATCCCGGCAGCGATAAGACCCAGCAGCAGGAGGTTTTGACGGGCGAGGCACCGCCGCCAGGGCCGGAGGAATTGGCCCTGCGGCCGAAGGATCTCAAAGCGGTAATGGATGCCCTGGAAGCAGGTCGCCTGGGTGGTGTTACCCGGGTGGATGCCAGCCGTGTGGTGGTGATTGGCCATTCCTGGGGCGCTACCTCGGCCCTGCAGTTGGCGGGGGTGCGGCCCAAGCAGGTGGATTTGCTGGCGCGCTGCGGCAAGAAAGACGACCCCAGTCGCAACTTGAGCTGGACCCTGCAGTGCAGCTGGCTCAAAGGGGTGGACCGGGCCGCTCTTCAGGATTCGAGGGTGATCGCCGTTGCGGCGGTGAGCCCTCCGGTTTCCCTGCTGTTTCCCCGGGGGTCGGGCCAGAACCTGAGTGCCCGCGTCTTGCTGGTGAGCGGCAGCCGTGACTGGGTCGTGCCCCCGGACCCAGAAGCGATCACGCCGATGGAGTGGGGATCCACCTTGGGGAACCGGCTGGTGCTGGTTCAAGGGGGTGATCACTTCAACCTGCGGCCCGGACCATCGGCCGATGGTGGGGTGCTGGGACCGCTGTTGCTGGCCTGGACCAATGCCGCCTTTGCCTCCGGTGAGGCTGTGCGGCCATCGCAAGGTGCCGTGAATGTGTTGCCCGCCAATGGCTGGGGTAGTGCCCTGATGCCGATGGCGGATGTGACCGACAAGCTCAACCGGCCGTGAGCCAGACCCCCCTGTGAGGGGGTTCCGGCGCTAAAACCCTGGGGTCCCCCGTTGCCTAGGGCTATGGGTTGGTTTGGTTCTTGGCTGAGTTCTTGGTTCAGTTTTTCGTTGAGCTTTGGGTTGAGCCTGGTGGTGGGCTTTGCCGTCGTGATTGCGGCTCCCCTGCAGGCGGCTGCGGAGTTCAGCCTGCCGCCCTTGCCCTACGCGGCCAATGGCCTGGAGCCCTCGATTGATGCCCGCACGATGACGATTCACCATGACCGTCACCATGCCGCCTACGTGGCCAATCTCAATGCCCAGATCCCCACGTTTCCAGAGTTGGCATCGGTGGATCTCACCACCTTGCAAGGCTCGATTTCGAACTATTCCCCTGCTGTCCGCAATAACGGTGGCGGCCACTACAACCACAGTTTGTTTTGGACCGTGATGGCTCCTAAAGACAAGGGCGGTCAGCCTTCCCGTGCCCTGGGCCAGGCCATCACGGCAGCCTTTGGCTCCCAAGAGGCCATGGAGCAGCAGTTCAACCAAGCTGCGGCAAGCCGCTTTGGTTCCGGTTGGGCCTGGCTGATCGTGAAGCCCGATGGTGCCTTGGCCATTACCAGCACCCCTAACCAGGACAACCCCCTGATGGATCTACCTGGACTTGAGCGCGGCAAGCCCATATTGGCGTTGGATGTGTGGGAGCACGCCTATTACCTCAATTACCAGAATCGCCGGCCCGACTACATCAGTGCCTGGTGGGATGTGGTGAATTGGAAAGAAGTGAATAGGCTCTATGAGGCTGCCCGCTAGGACTTCGCCGCCCCATCGAGCCTGCTAAGCACCAAGCTTGGTGCATGAATCCCTAACAGCATGGCAGCCTTCTTGATCCTGATTGGCATGGTGGTTGTTGCCTTTGGCCTCAATCCCAGCAAGGCAGAGTTCAGCTGGTTTCTTCGGCTCAGGCGGCCCCGGTGGCTCGTCTTTGAGGGATGGATTCCGGTGATTTGGCTGGTGATCTACGCCTGCTTCTATGGATCGGCGCTCCTCAGCTGGAATGCGGCACCTGAGTGGACCCTATTGCTGGGCTACCTGGCTTTGCTGGTGCTGGTGCAGAGCTACACCCTGCTGATCTGCCGCAGTCGATCCCTGGCCAATGGAACCTGGATCGGTTTTGCAGGCTGGGTTTGGGGCATCGCCCTCACCCTGGTGGTGGCCCAGCACTCCTTTGGTGCCTGGCTGCTGCTATTGCCCTATTTGATTTGGAGCCCGGTGGGCACCTTCGTCACCTGGCAGATGCAGAAACTCAACCGTTGAAGCTTGGGGATGCCTTGGGTTCGGTGGGGGATGCTGGCGGGATAGTGGGCTGCACACCGCCGGGATGTGATCAACGCGACAAGGGGCTGTGGTGAACAGCCCTTGAATGGCGTTCCATACGCCTCACCAAGCCATGGCAACGATCACGATTGAGGGCGGAGCGAGCTTTTCCTGCTCCGACGACACCTTCATTCTCGATGCTGCTCAAGAGGCCGGAATCGACCTTCCCTACTCCTGCAAGGCAGGGGCCTGCAGCACTTGCGCTGGCAAGATCCTCCAGGGAAGTGTCAGCCAGGAAGACCAGAGCTTTCTGGACGACGAACAGATCGCCAATGGATACGCCCTTCTCTGCGTCAGCTACCCCCTGTCGGATTGCACCATCAAGACGGATGTGGAGGGTGATCTCTAGGGAGTGGCTGCCTGAGCGGCTCCATCAAAACGTTCTTTGATCCATCTTTTGGCGGTGCCGGGTCTTGGTGT
>CAMDSS010000257.1 GCA_945907085.1 Cyanobium sp. NIES-981
CCATGCTGGCAGCCCCCTGTGCCTGGCTGATGGGCCTGCCTCCCGCCAATCTGCTCGCCCCATGGCTGCAGCACCAGCTAGGGGAAGACGGCCCGGTGGAGCTGGTGGCCCATCGACCTGTGGGTGGTGGCTGCAGTCACGGGGCCTGGCAGCTTGAACTGGCCGATGGTCGCCAATGGTTTCTCAAGAGCAATGGGGCAGAGGCCCTGCCCTTGCTGCTGGCTGAGGCTGAGGGGCTCAGGGCTTTGGCCCGTTGGGCCCGGCCTCCGTTGCTGGTGCCAGAGCCCCTGGGGGTGGGGTTGTTGGCGGGGCAGGCGCTGTTGCTGTTGCCGTGGCTGGTCTTGGGCGGTGCCAGCAGTCCCAACGGTGTCGACGGTGACGGCTGGTTTGGCGTTGGAGCGGGCTTGGCTGCTTTGCACCGGGCCAGCGCTGAGGCCGGGGCATCGGAGGGCCGCTTTGGTTGGAGCCGCGACAACGTCATCGGTTCCAGTCCTCAGATCAATGGCTGGGAAAAAAACTGGGCGCGCTTTTTTGTGGATTGCCGACTGGCGCCCCAGCTCCGTTGGGCCGCCCAGCAGGGGCGTCCGCAGCGGGGAGCCCAACAGCTCTTGGAGTTGGTGCCCCATTGGCTCGGTGGTCACCAGGTTCAGCCTGCCCTGGTCCACGGCGACCTCTGGAGTGGCAATGCCGCCCTGCTCGCCGGGGGTGGGGGTGCGCTGTTTGATCCCGCCGTGTATTGGGGGGATCGGGAAGTGGATCTAGCCATGGCCCAGCTGTTTGGAGGCTTCCCCCAGGCCTTTTTTGCCGGCTACGCCTCCAGCTGGCCGCTCGAGCCCCGATCCCAGGAGCGGGTGGCTCTATACAACCTCTATCACCTGTTGAACCACGCCAACCTGTTTGGTGGCTCCTATGGAGCCCAGGCCCAAAGCTCTATCGACACCCTGCTATCTCGATGATGATGGGCTTTGGTTTGGGCTTGTCTTGATTGGGCCGGGTCTTGCTTAGCCCAGGTATTCCTTGCGCAGGTTCTGCAGGTTTTCCACGACCGCATTGCGCTTGTCGCTAGTGGTGAGGTTGTGCCAGCTCCACTGACCCACCACGACCAAACCGAGCAGCTCCAGAAGGCCAGGCAGGATCGGCATCAAATTGATGGTGTCGAGAACCCCCTTGATCAGGATCTGAACCACGGAAACGGCCACAACGATGCCGATTCCTTTGCCAAGCTTGCCCATCTGGTCCCAGTCGACCTGGTCGAGGGCGGTATTGACCTTGCCCAGGACTTCGCTGTAGCGCTCGGTGAAGTTCGCAGCGGCGTCGCTGGAGGTTTCAACAGCGGCCTCGGTGCCCTGCTCCTGCACGTCGGAAGGGGTGTCGCTCATGGACCGCAGTTGGGCACTGAAATGGGATTGGTTCATAAAGTATCGGTGTGAGCAGCGAAGCGCCAGCTTTTGTGGGGGCGGATCTCCGTCTGGCTGCACAGTTGGAGCGGCTTCTGGCCGCGGCGGCCCCCCTGGAGGGTTGTGCCTTGCTGCTGGGGCTCAAAACGGCCCAGGTCCTTGTGGTGCAGGAGGTTTGGCCCTGTTGCAATCGCTGGCCCGTGGCCGAAGAGCGGGGCCGGCGCTTCGCCATCGATCCCCGGGAACAGCTGCTGGCTCAAAAGTGGGCACGCCAGCACCAGATGGTGGTTTTGGGATTTGCCCACAGCCATCCCAGCTCGCCGCCCGTGCCATCCGCCACGGATTTGGCCTGGTGTGTGGCACCGGCCTTGCTGGCGATTCAAGGATTTGAAGCCCCAGGCCGCCAGGCCGGCTTGGCTTGGTGGTGGATCGAGGCGGATGGTGCCGAACCCTTGCGGCTGCCAATCCGGTTGCCATGGAGAATGGGGCTCTAGCTCGATGTGCGTTTGCGCGCCACCCGCTCCTGCTTCCCATGCTTCCTCCCGACACCAGCGGTGTTCAGCTCAGCCCCGATGAGGTGGCCCGTTTTGCCCGGCACCTGATCCTTCCCGAGGTTGGGATGGAGGGGCAGAAGCGCCTCAAGGCAGCGTCGGTGCTTTGCGTTGGCACCGGCGGCCTGGGTTCTCCATTGCTTCTCTATTTGGCGGCGGCGGGTGTGGGCCGCCTGGGCATTGTCGATTTCGACGTGGTTGACCACAGCAATTTGCAGCGCCAGGTGATCCACGGCACCTCCTGGGTGGGCAAGCCCAAGATCGAATCGGCCAAGGCCCGCATCCTCGAGATCAATCCCCACTGCCAGGTGGATCTCTACGAAACAGCGCTCACCAGTGAGAACGCCCTCGAGATCATTGGGGGTTACGACATCGTCTGTGACGGTACCGACAACTTCCCGACCCGTTACCTGGTGAACGACGCCTGCGTGTTGCTCGGCAAGCCCAACGTGTACGGCTCAATCTTCCGTTTCGAAGGCCAGGCCACGGTGTTCAACCTGGATGCCGCGAGCCCGAACTACCGCGACCTGTTCCCCGAGCCACCGCCGCCGGGCATGGTTCCGTCCTGCGCCGAGGGGGGCGTGGTGGGCGTACTCCCCGGGATCATTGGGGTGATTCAGGCCACCGAGACCGTGAAAATCATCACCGGCATCGGCACCACCTTGAGTGGCCGGCTGCTCCTCTTTGATGCCCTGGGCATGAAGTTCCGGGAGCTCAAGCTGAGGCCGAATCCCGAGCGGCCGGTGATCGACAAATTGATCGACTACCAGGAGTTCTGCGGCGTGGGGGGCAGTGCCCCTGGCCAAGAGGAGGCTGGCGCGGTCGCGAGCATCTCCGTGCAAGAGCTCAAGCAACTCCTTGATGGCGACACCAGCGGCCTGGTGCTGATCGATGTGCGCAACCCACCCGAAGCCGAGATTGCCGTGATTCCTGGCGCGGTGCTGATCCCCTTGGATCAGATTGAAAACGGCACCGCCAGTGAGCGGATCAAGCAGCTGGCTGCGGGCAAACAGCTCTATGCCCACTGCAAACTGGGCGGCCGCAGTGCCAAAGCCCTGATTGCGCTGAAGCGTGCCGGGGTGGAAGGGATCAACGTGCAAGGTGGCATTGATGCCTGGAGCCAGGAGATTGATTCGAGCCTGCCGCGTTATTGAGGCCGCGCTATTGAGGCTTAGTAGTCGACGCCCCGTTTGAGATCAACGCCACGCTCGGCGTAGTGCTTGTGGCACACCATCTCGGAGTAGACGCTGGCGAGTTCGAAGTAGGCGAGACGGTTTTTGCAGCGGCCGGTGAGGATCACCTCGGTTTCGGCCGGCTTGCGGAGCAAGGTCTGCACGATCGGCTCTACGGGTAGGAGTTCGAGGTCGACGGTGGGATTGATCTCATCGAGGATGACGGTTTTGTAGAGCCCGCTTGAGATGGCGGCCCTGGCGATCTCCCAGGCCCGCTCCGCTTCCACGTAGTCGATCGGCTGTTGCTGGCCGCGCCAGACGATCGCATCCCTGCCGGAGCGCAGATGGTCCACCAGGTGCGGATAGCTCTC
>CAMDSS010000258.1 GCA_945907085.1 Cyanobium sp. NIES-981
GCCAGGGGCCCCATGGCAGCGATGCGATCGTTCCAGCGGGGCCAGCGGGCCACCCATTCCGCATAGGTGAGATGGCGGTAACCCAGCCGCGCCGAGAGCAGCACGGTCCAAAACTGATCACCCCCTAAAAACACCACCAGTCCCTGGCGAGGCCAGGGGCCAAACCGCCGGGGGCGCAGTAGCAGCGACCAAAATTGACGCGCCGGCACGATGCGTTCAAACAGGCCCCAGGCGGCGGCGGCTCGATGCTCCTGTCCCGTGCCATTTGGACAGGGCACAAGCAGCAACTTGAGACTGCAGGCTGCCGCAGGCACCTCAGGCCGCAACGGCATCTGGCGATGCAGGCGCTGGGCGAGAGGCCGAACCCAGGTGGACAGCTCTCCAGGGCCGTTGCTGACAAGCACGATCGCTGCCGAGGGCCGGATCGATTCGGGCAAGGCCTGGATGGCTCGAATTAAGAAATGCGGATGACGAGACTTGAACTCGTAAGGCCGAAGCCACACGCCCCTCAAACGTGCGTGTCTACCAATTCCACCACATCCGCTTGTGATTCGGCTGGGCCCTAAAAGCCCCTCCGGGTGGCTCGGTTAGCCCCTTGGGGCTCTCCGGCTCAGCAATATACCTATCGGCTTCAGCCCAGTGGGCACTGATACAGTCCGCCACAGCCTGTATCAGCTGAGTCGCGGCGGATGTCCATCGGCAAATTGCTGATCGCCAACCGGGGCGAGATCGCCCTCCGGATCCTTCGCACCTGCCGGGAACTGGGCATCCCCACCGTGGCTGTGTACAGCACGGTCGACAAGAACGCACTGCATGTGCAGCTGGCCGATGAAGCCGTCTGCGTGGGAGAAGCCCCCAGTAGCAAGAGCTACCTCAATATTCCCAACATCCTGGCCGCCGCCACATCCCGCGGCGCCGATGCCATTCACCCCGGTTATGGCTTCCTGGCCGAAAACGCTCGCTTCGCCGAAATCTGCGCCGACCACGGCATCACCTTTGTAGGGCCATCGCCCGAGGCGATCCGCTCCATGGGCGACAAATCAACCGCCAAGGCCACCATGCAGAAGGTGGGTGTGCCCACCATCCCGGGGAGCAAAGGACTGCTCTCCAATCCCAGGGAGGCCGCAGCCCTGGCCGAGGGCATGGGGTATCCGGTGATGATCAAAGCCACCGCCGGTGGTGGTGGTCGTGGCATGCGGCTGGTGCCCTCGGCCGACCAGCTCGACAACCTGTTCAAGGCCGCCCAAGGCGAAGCCGAGGCCGCCTTTGGCAACCCAGGCCTCTACATGGAGAAATTCATCGATCGGCCCCGGCACGTGGAAGTGCAGGTGCTAGCCGATCGCCACGGAAATGTGGTGCACCTGGGTGAGCGCGACTGCTCGATTCAGCGCCGCCACCAAAAGCTGCTGGAAGAGGCCCCCAGCGTGGCCATCAACGCTGATTTAAGGCGCCAAATGGGGGATGCCGCCGTGGCTGCGGCCCGCACCATTGGCTACGAGGGTGCGGGCACCGTGGAATTCCTGGTGGATCGCAGCGGCAGCTTCTATTTCATGGAAATGAACACCCGTATCCAGGTGGAACATCCTGTGACCGAGATGGTGACGGGGATCGACCTGATCGCCGAGCAGCTGCGCATCGCCGGAGGCGAACCCATCTCCGTCAAGCAGGAGGAGATCAAGCTCACTGGCCATGCCATTGAGTGCCGGATCAACGCCGAGGATTCCCGCCAAAACTTCCGCCCCTCCCCGGGCAAGATCACCGGCTGGCTGCCCCCGGGCGGTCCGGGCGTGCGGGTCGACAGCCACGTCTACACCGGTTACGAAATCCCACCCTTCTACGACTCGCTCATCGGCAAGGTGATCGTTTGGGGAACCGACCGCGACCACGCCCTCAAACGGCTGCGCCGGGCCCTCTCCGAATGCGCCGTGACCGGCATCCCCACCACGATCGAATTCCACCTGCAGCTGCTTGATCGCCCCGAGTTCCAGAGAGGCGACGTTCACACCAAGTTTGTGGAGCAGGAAATGCTGCCCCCGGGCAAGTAAGGCCTAAGCCGCCATCTGCTGATGCAGGATCAATTGGGTAAGTAGGCCCTGCTGGCCCACCACCAGCTCCCGAAACAGGCTGATCAACCCCACCCAGACCACCGGGGTCACATCCACGCCGCCAATCGGTTGAATCAGGCGCCTCGTCAGGGCCAACAGGGGCTCCGTCGGGGCACCGATCAACCGCATCACCCCCTTGGTGAGATCAATCTGGGGGTACCAGGTGAGCACGATTCGAAACAGGAACAGCAGGGTCCACCCCGACAGCACCAGGCCCAGCAGCAAGTTTCCCCAGGCCAATAGGGACGCAGGCTGGGCCATGCCGGACCATGCAAAGCCTAAAAGCGCCGTCACAAAGCTCTAAGCAGCTGGCCTATCAGCGTAGGAAGTCGGCTTGACTCCCTAGGATTCCCCAACGCTTGTAGCCAAACAGCCGGCTGTGCCATGACCCCTTCCCTCGCCAACTTCCTGAGCAGCCTCGGTTGGGGCGCGGTGATCGTGGTGGTGCCCATCACCATTGCCCTCGTTCTGATCAGCCAAAACGACCAGCTGGATCGTCGACTCTGATTGTTTCGCGCCCCCGATCGCCCGACGGGGAGGGGTCCCTACAGTGGGTCGATCAACAGGGCTTCGAACGCGGAGCCTCCTACGGGTGACACACCGTGGTTAATGCCAGCCTCAATTGGGCCAGCATCGTGGGCATTGTGCTCGCGGTGGGCGGGGCACTTCTCTATTTCATGCGCAGCTTCAAGCCTGCGCTGGCAAGGGATTACGACGTCTTCTTCGCAGCCATTGGCCTGCTTTGTGGTGGCATTTTGTTTTTCCAGGGTTGGCGCCTGGATCCGATCCTGCAGTTCGGCCAATTTCTGTTGGCTGGATCGGCCGTTTTCTTCGCCTATGAAAGTGTGCGCCTGAGGGGCGTCACCACCGAACAGGCGCGCCGATCGTCCTATTTCGACGACGAAGAACCCGCTCCCGCAGGTCCCTTCCGGCCCCGCATGGGGGGCCGCAGCTGGGGAGAAGGGGAGAGCGATCGCTTCGATGAGCCTGAGCCCTTCAAACGCCGGATCCCAGCACGGGATGGTGAGGATGACGGCGAAGACCTCTACCGCCCTAGGCGGAGCAGCCGGGTAGCGATCCCGGAGCGCGCCGAAAGCCGTAGGCCCGCGGCCCAAGATGATTGGAGCACCGCCGATCGCAGTCGCTTCAGTGCCGGTGGCCAGGGGAGCTCCAAGCCTGCCAACGATTTTGGTGCCCGTCGCCGGGACCGTGACGATGGCCCTGAAGCCCGCCGCGGCAGCCGGCCCGTGGCCAGCCCCGAAGGCATGCCCCGTTCAAGCCGCCGCGGCCCTGGCGGAGCGAGTGGCCCTGGCAATCCAACGAATGCAACGAGCGAGCCTGGCGCCAGGCAGATGGGCGATCCTGCTTCCCCCCGAGGGG